>JBKJMR010000440.1:0-6564 GCA_046596275.1 Bacteroidia bacterium
ACAAAACTCAGTCACCGGCATAGATGCATATCACGAAAACAAATTGTACGATGGCGGTGCGAAGGCTATGCAAAATGCAATGAAGGCTGAATTGTCGGCCATGGAAAATGCCCAGAAAGGTGCTGAACTCGCAATGAAAAATGCATTAACACTAATGAAAACATCCGACAATGCAACAAGCAGCTTACCAGGAAAACAAAATCCTTCGCATCCCGGCACGGAAAAGAAAACTGCGCATTAAGAGTAATAGGGCTTCGGAAATTCTAATGCCGGTTTTTTTCCAAAAAACTTTTCTTCAAAAGGCTGTTTAATAAAATCAGCTTCAAAATAACAAGCGACAAATACCCGTCCGTATTCCGGCAGGCATATATTGTCAAATAATACAACACCAATTTTTACAACGTCTACAAAAATGGCCAACCAGGATATACTACAAGCTTCACGGCTCGCCGATGCCAGCCTGGAATTGGTGCTGAATCCGAATAAGCTTTCCGGAACCGCGCTTGAAGAAGCCATCCTGAACTGGAAAACAATAGCTGAAAATACTGTTGCACAAATCGGCACTTCCAAACAGGTTCAATATCTCCGCGATACATTTAACCTCGAGAATGAAGTGCTGACAATGCTTTGCCTGGCGCTACTCCCCACACTTGATTCACGCTACCTCGGCTTTTATAAAAAATTAGCCGGCAAGAAAAAACCACAACCCACACTCGGAGTGATTGCGGATCTTGTGACAACTTCTTATGCTAATAAATCAGCACTTTTATCCCGGCTTGAAATCGGCTCACCACTTTTCTCCTGGAAGCTCATCACACTTGAAACATCCGATCAGTTTGCATTCAGCATCGTAACTCCCGGAAGAGAACTGATCGATTATTTCTCCGAAACGGCAAGCCAGCCTCCGGGCGATCTGCTCACACTTTGCACGGGCTCTCCACTGAATCTGCCAATTGATAACGGCATCAGGGCTATCAGCAACCAAATGCAGATCATCCGGGGCAGCTTTCCCGAACGGCAACTCACTATAGCAATTCGTCTTGCAACTAATTATTACAACCAGCCGCTTTACAGGCTCAATGCCGAAATTATTAAAGCAAATCCTCTGCCGGAAGAAGCATTACGCAGCGCATTCGCATTTGTTTTATTATACAACGGAATAATTTACTGGCAAAATGGTTTGCATGATCTCGCAGCCTTTCCCGGATTCGTCCCTTTCGTAAGCGCATTGCTCGCGCCAAAAAAAACGATCATGTTCATTGGAGAAACCGAAGTTGCCGACATCCCATCATCCATTGATCCGTTTAAAGTTGGTGCTATCGAGCTTGCTCCTCTTACACGGAAGATGGAAAAAGATGTATGGAAATCCATGGGTGATACGTTGCTCGGACCAACCACCATCGACTGGAATTATATCAATAACAATTACACGATGAACATGCCGCGGATCGGGCAAACAATGATCCGTCAGCAGCAGAGCACGAGCAGCGGCAGCGCATCCGATACAAAAGCGCTGCAGGATTCTTATGTTTCAACCAGTCCGGCACAGCTCGCAGGAATGGCTTACATCGACCCGGCACCTGGCACATTTGCCGACATGATACTTGCTGATTCAACCAAAAAACAGCTTGACGCCGTGATCTCTTCTTTCCTCGGCCGCGTGTTCCTCGACAACGATACAGTTACCGGTGTATGCGCGCTATTGCATGGTGCAACAGGCACAGGAAAAACGATGGCTGCTGAATCGCTTGCAAATGCATTGAAGCTTCCGCTTTACAGGATCGATTGCACACAGCTTGACATTAGCACGGAAAGTAAGCTGCATCAATTTTTCACAGAAGCAGAAGCAACAAGTGCCGCTTTACTTTTCGATGAAGCAGATGTTTTATTCGCAAGAAAAAATGATCCCGACGGACCCGGAAGTTTGATCACTGCATTTCTCATCAAGAAGATCGAGACATACGGCAGCTTGTCCATTCTCACTACAAATGCAATCAGGAAGATTGACCCGGCTTTTTCCAGGCGTGCGACTATTGTTGAGTTCCCACCATTTACACCGCAGCAGCGTTTTTCACTTTTTCAAAAACTGATGTCGGATAAAGGTGTGCAGATCCAGAGCAGAGTAAATCTCACAGCGCTGGTAAATAGTTTGCCGTTATCAGGAAGAAACATCAGCGACATTATTGATAACGCAATTCTTTCAGCGCGATCAGATAACCAGCCACTGCAGGATATTGTCATTGCAGCGGATGATCTTTTCAAAGCCATTCAACAAGAAATGAAATGAACGTAAATGATATTCCAATAGTTGCGTTGCTGCTTCGTAATGATCCGAAAGCAGTGAAGCCTGTAGTGCCGGTAATTCCTCCTGTATTTATTCCGCAGTGGGAGCAAGGGCCGGGTATTGACAACGCAAGTGAAGAAAGTGCGATGGAAGATTTTCTACTGTCGGAATTGGCTGACAGTGTAGCGCCTTTCGAAAACGATGAAGCTCAGAATTTTAACCACTAAAAACAAAACAGATGCTACAAGCAGATACTGACGCACCCGGATATTATCTCAACCTTCAGGGCCTGACAGAAGATGAAGAGCGGGAATGCAACTTGCTGAATCAAAATGCAAAGGTGCTGAATCTCGCGAGCACCATCTGTAGTAATACCGGTGGTTGGGAAGTAGCTGCAGCGCTGGTGAGAAAATACTGGAACTACACACGTTATTCAGGTGCAAGCATTGCACGCAATCTTCAACAGTTCGGACTTCCCGGTTATATGCTGACGCTAAAAATCATTACCGACCAGGAAGTATTTAAAGCTGCAGCGAAAACTATTTTGAACACCCTTCCGGATAATCCGCTAAGTACTCTTTACACCGAAAAAGCGTACGACAAAAAGTTATGGAAGTACGATGATCTGACGAAAGCGCTTCCTGCATCATCGATCAAGAACCTTGGCGGTTGGATTGGAGTTCGTACTAATAAAGTCAGCGACATAAACGCTGCATGGGCAGAACTTGATCTTGCAGAACGACAAGAGGCAGCTACCAATGCAAGCGTGATAAAGTGGACGACTAACGAATTCGATTCTTTAATTCCTTACGAAACGCCTGCCTCGGGAAGCTATATCAATATCATTCTGCCAACAGCAGAACCGAAATGGCTTGAGCCTGCAATATGTCCTGAAGATGATAATTACTGGTTATTGCTCAGCGGACCAAGTGGTACTTCTGCGCGGATAATGATTTATTTCAAATGGTTTCATGGCTTACTGAAAGATGAAGGGCCTGTATCAGATGCCATCAAAGAAGTGCTCAATAGTGTCAACGCAGATTCAACTTATTATAACGCATTGGTGCAGAAACGAACACTTTATCAAAGAAATCCGAAATCAATGACGTACGAAAAGCTTGTTCCGTGGTATGAAGCCATACTGAAAGGAATTCATATGCCTCCTTACAATCACCACAGCGCGTATGAAGTAATGACGGCTATTGACGGACTCCGTGACGACACTAAAGTTTAATCTCAAAATTTTCCAATCATGAGCTTAGCAAAACTTCAACTCGAAGGCCTGCTCGATAACACTTACGGAATCGAAGTGGAATTCGGCACACACGATAATCAAATGCTGAGCTTCACCCACATCGAAGTATGTTATCTTTTTCCTTTTGGAAGCGATCGGGATAAAGGTTGGAAAATAGAAACGGATGCTGATTATACACTTGAGATCGTATCACCGATCCTGAAATTCAGAGGTCAGCAGGATGCACGAAATTTTCGCGATGACCTGATGCGTTTACTTGAACAACAAGTGCGCAACGGCATTCAGCTTGGCGAACTCATGCGACTCATCGGCGTGTTCGTAAGCACCAAATTCACATTTGCCAATGGTATCTGGACGTTTGCAGTCCCGCAAGCGCCACTAAATCTTAGAACAGAATGGATCAGCAATATTGATCTTATCAATGACCTGTCGTGGGAAAACTGGGACGAGGATACCGACCTGGAACGCGTGCTCGGATCAAAACAAGTGCTGATTAATGAAATTTTAAATCTCGGTCAAGTCCCTGCTAATAATGCTACCACGGTGCGCATGCAGCAGGTACTTGTAACCGCAAGCCGCAAGCATGGAGGATTACCAAGCAGCCAGCTCAACCTTCCGCTGGAACTTGCAGGATTCGCGCGTTATGAAACGAAATATAAACGCGACAAAGCATGGGAACGATTGCTGGAAACAGAAACTTCTACACCAGAATACGTCGCAGAAAAAATTCAGAGCCTCCGGAACGATTATCCCAATCTTGTTGCAACAAATCCGGTTTGGTGCGCTAAACACCTGAACACGGATTACATCGAATCGCAGATAGATGAAAAAACTCCGGCGTGGCATCGCTACTGGTTGTGGCTTGAAACTTTTTATGTGTGCGCCGGTCAACTCACCCGCGACGATTACACAACGATGACGCGCATTAATGCATATGTGGCAGCGATAGACCAGACAGTGAACGATGGATATCCATCACGCACAGAAGCACAAATTAGTCTCGCGCGCATCCGGCAAGTTTCGACACAGCTGTTCGATGCAAACTACCTGAATAACTTCACAGCTGATTTATTATATCTCATCGTTCACAAGTTAGTAGGCGGCGCACTCGCTGAACTTAGCGAAACACTTCAGAAGAACGCGCAGGAAAAGATCATGGCTCTCAAAGGAGATTTCACAATGGAACAGATCAAGGATATGATTCCTGATAACCAGTTCATGCAATTCCATTATGCGCTCAAGGATCTCACTTCATTATGGTTTAAAGCTCCACTTGTTGATGTATTAACAACGGAAAACCAAATTCAAGCGAAAACACCTCACGTGACTGCTGCGAATCAGCGTATTTTAAACTTTCCTCCCAATGCACTCGCGGGAATGATCTGCAAAGTATTGAAAGCGCATCAGAAATTGCTGGGTTGGTACTTCGCCGTGAGTGAAGCCAATAACCAGGGTTATGATTATGATTGGGAAGAATTTTGTGCTTACAACATGCCTTGCATCTCCGCTTTCCAATCATCGCTGTTAACCAGCTGCACTGATCTCGCTGCATATACTAATGCGCCTGGTTTGAATATGACAATGCTTTGCACTAATGCGCAATTGCCGCAGCAGTATGGTCAATTGCCGGAGGAGTGCGTTCAGTTTTTAAAACGTAATTACACAGCTGCAGATAACGTTCCTTTCATGGCGCTGAATAATATCGCGGCAGCGAGCATTGCTTCATGGGAAGGCCGTTGGGATACGATGAAGCCGGTTATTATGACAGATCCATTGCGCCCGAGGTATTTGGTGGAGCACCGGAATAATTAGAAGTTTAATATCACCAACCCTTCCCATACATTGCAAATCCCTGCTGCTCCAGCATTGCACGGTGAGCCGGGTGAGCGATCTCTATCAGCGCTTTAGTACGCTGCGCAAGATTTTTTCCGAACAAATAAGCAACACCATATTCTGTTACTATATAATGGACATGCGCGCGTGTAGTTACAACACCTGCGCCCGGCTTCAGCATCGGAACAATTTTAGATTCGCCTTTCGAGGTTGTGGATTTCATTGCAATGATCGGCTTTCCTCCTTTTGATAATGATGCACCGCGCATAAAATCCATTTGTCCGCCTACGCCACTGAAAATTTTATAACCGATTGAATCTGCACATACCTGCCCGGATAGATCAATCTCGATTGCGCTGTTGATTGCTGTTACTTTTGGATTTTTACGTATGACGGATGTGTCATTCACATATGCAATATCCAGGAATAGCACGGAAGGATTATCATTTACAAATTCATAAAGCTTCTTGCTGCCAAGCGCAAACCCGGTAACTGTTTTGCCACGATGCTTTGATTTCAACGAATTATTTACAACGCCGCATTCAAGAAGCGGAAGCAGTCCGTCGGAAAACATTTCTGTATGTATACCAAGATTTTTGTGTGAGGTTAAAAATTTCAAAGCAGCATCAGGTATTCCACCGATTCCCATTTGTAATGTTGCTCCGTCCTCAACCAGCCCGGCGATATGTTTTCCTATTGCTATCTCGGATTCATCCGGTATTGACAATTTACTTTCCGGTATTGCCTCATCACTTTGCACAATAGCATTAAAACGGCTTACGTGTATTAAACCATCTCCAAGTGTCCGTGGAAAATTTTTATTAATAACCGCGATTACCTTTTTAGCACAATCAACTGCCGATTTCGCAATATCTACAGAAACACCTAATGAGCACCAGCCATGTGCGTCGGGAGGAGACACGGTAATAAGAGCTGCGTCAAGCGGTAAAATATTATTTCGAAAAAGTGAAGGTGCTTCGCTGAGAAAAACCGGGATATACTGTACCCGGCCTTCATCTGCTGCCTTACGCATATTAGCACCAATAAAAATTGCATTCGGATGAAAGGCATTTTCACAACCGGGCCGGAGTATTGCAAGATCGCCTTCCAAATGCAAATGAACGGTCTCCACATTTACCAGCTCATCTTTTCTTTCTGCAACCCCATTGAGCAATAGATGAGGGTTTGCACC
>JBKJMR010000587.1:0-2883 GCA_046596275.1 Bacteroidia bacterium
CCTTCGCCCAGCTCCCACCCAAAAGCCATCCCCGGATTCTCCACAAAATGCAAATAGAACCATTCGCCCGAAACCTGGTGCGCCTGCCCGATATACATATTTGTCTTGATCCAGATCTTGATCGACTGGTCAATGAAGAGAACGGATAAAATGATAGCAAGCGCTTTTTTCAACGGGAACGAATTACGAATGGTACGAATATACGAATACTGACAGGCGCGAAATTACGAATAACGACCTCATGAAAGACGTTAAAAGATTGAAACAGGAAAAGGCCCCATTAAGAGCCTTTTTCTGTTTCGTATATTCGTTTTGATTCGTAATTCGTTCCCCCGTTCTATCGGTTCTGTCCGAGTTTCGCGTCGATGCTTAGCGTTGCGTGTGGTACGCTGCGGAGACGTTCTTTCGGGATCAGCTTTCCGGTTACGCGGCAGATTCCGTATGTTTTGTTTTCGATACGGATGAGCGCGTTTTTCAGGTTCTGAATATATTTTTCCTGGCGTGCTGCGAGGTGAGCGGTTTCTTCTTTGGAAAGAACATCAGATCCGTCTTCGAGCAATTTGAATGTCGGAGAAGTATCATCAGTTCCATGATCATCCTTGTGGGAAAGCGTGTTTTTCAGCAACTCGTAATCGCGGCTTGCTTCATCAAGCTTGTGAACGATAAGCGCTTTGAATTCTTTCAGCTCAGCATCTGCATAACGCGTGCGATTGTCCACCGGACCTGGTTTTGCTTTATGCGCAACCGGGTTTGGCTTAGTAAAAGCAAACGATTTAGCATCAGCGAGTTTTTCCTGGACAGGCGCTGCTTTTTTAGCAGGGGCTGCCGGAGTCGGTTTCGCTTTCGGAGCTGCTTTTTTCGGAGCTGCTTTAGCTACCGTTTTTTTGGCTGCAGGCTTTTTAGCTGCTGCAGGTTTTGATTTAGCTTTCGGTGCGGCCTTTTTGGCAGCTCCGGATTTTTTTGCCGGAGCCGCCTTTTTAGCCGATTTAGCTTTTACTTTCTTAGCCATTGTATTTTTTGGAATCAATTAAAAATGATCGAATGCACCACGAGTGTCATTGTCACTTGTGTGTTCATTGTCATCACTTACTTCTGGAGCATCTTCTGTTAAATCAACTGTTGGTTCATCATCAGTCATGATATCATCATTGCTGATATCCGGAGCTGATTTTTCAACCGGTGCTGGTTTTGGTGTTGGTGTCGGTTTTGCTTTTGGAGCTACAGCTGGTTTAGGAGCCGGCGCTTTTTTCACTGGTGTTGGTTTTGCTACTGCTTTTTTAGGAGCCGGAGCTGCTTTTTTCGGCGCGGCTTTTTTTGGAGCTGCTTTTTTAGCGGCCTTTTTCGGAGCTGCTTTTTTAGCTGCTTTTTTCGGAGCTGCTTTTTTCTTTGCTGCAGGCTTCGCTTTTTTAGCTGCTGCTTTTTTCTTAGGCGCTGGTTTTTTCTTAGCTGCTTTTTTAGCGGATTTTTTTACCGCCTTTTTAGCTGCTTTTTTGGCGCCTTTTTTCTTTGCTGCGGGTTTTGCTTTTTTAGCAGCTCCGCCTTTTTTCGCCTTTTTAGCCATGGGTGTGTGAAGTTTTAATTGTGTTTTGTGATGTGTATTAAAGTTTTAATCTCATCATCCACTTCTACTGTGACTGCTTCTTTTTCAAGAACTTCATTCACAAGCTCAAGTGTATAAGCTAGAGTTTCAGAGCAAATATAATTGAAATTGTTTCTCACAGCAGTTGCAAGCGTTTCATGCGATTTAATCTTCACATCAATCCTGTCGGTAACTTCGTATTCTTTGTCCTTTCTGAGGTTTTGAATACGGTTAATCAGCTCCCTGGCGAGGCCTTCTTCCTTCAGTTCAGGGTTCAAAGTCACATCCAAAGCCACGGTAAAACGACCGTCAATAGCTACCAACATTCCCGGGAGGTCATCCACAAGTATCTCAACCTCAGCACGTTCTATATTAATCGTCTCTCCTTCCAACATTAAATTAAAATTTCCATCACGTTCCATCGCTGAAATATCGGCCTGCGTGAAATTTGCAAACGCAGCCGCAGCAGCTTTCATATGCTTGCCTAATTTTTTACCTAATAATTTAAAATCAGGCTTAATTTTTTTCACAAAAACTCCCGATTCGGTCACATATTCTAGCGATTTTACGTTCGTTTCGGCAAGAATCAGGTCTTTTACCAACTCCAAACGGGCCTGGAATTGTGTGTCAAGCACCGGGATCATGATGCGATTCAGAGGCTGACGAACACGAATATTTACCTTTTTGCGGAGTGAAAGCACAAGCGAAGAGAATCTTTCAGCCAACTCCATTCGTTCTTCCAATTCGGTGTCAATTAATTTTTCATCCACCTTTTTAAGCAAGGTCAAATGAACCGATGCAGGCTTTTCCGATTTATTTTTTGCGCCCTCTTTTAAATTATAATACAACCAATCCGCAAAAAACGGCGCGAACGGACTCATCAATTGCGCAACCGTATCCAGGCATTCATATAATGTTTCATATGCTGCTTGTTTGTCGCGTGTCATTTCACCTTTCCAGAAACGGCGGCGTGAAAGACGTACGTACCAGTTGGACAAATGCTCATCCACAAAATTTTCAATCGCACGTGCCGCAGGTGTCGGATCATAATCATCCAAACGCGCGGTGACGTATTTCACAAGTGAATTTAATCGTGAGATCAGCCAGCGGTCGAGCTCGATGCGTTCCGAAACAGGAACAACATTCGCGGCATCAAATTCAAAATCATCAATATTCGCATACAGCGCAAAGAAACCGTAGGTATTGTAAAGTGTTCCTAAAAATCCGCGCTGCGACTGAACAATTCCTTCTGTGTCGAATTTTAAATTGTCCCACGGCGATGCATTCGTCACCATGTACCAACG
>JBKJMR010000714.1:0-9477 GCA_046596275.1 Bacteroidia bacterium
ATCAACCAATACGTTTGCAAGCACAGTGTCTTTACAACCAAAATTCGTTGTTGCAATCAGCTGAACGGAATAAGAACCCGCATTGGTGTAAGCATGTGTTGGACTTGTTGTTGTGCTTGTTGATGCGTCGCCAAAATTCCAATTGTAAATATTTGTTCCTATGGAAGTATTAGTGAAGAAAACGTTATCAAGCGCACAAATCGTATCATCACTCATTGTAAAGCCAGCAACAGGGAGCGGATGTACAGTTACTGTATGCGTAACACTATCACTACAGCCGCTGCTGTTTGTTACTAAAAGCTTAATGGTATAAACGGAATCATTCAATAACGCAACATAGGTTTGTGCAGCAGGATTTTGTACAGCAGACGTATTTCCATTTCCAAGATTCCATGCATAAACATTGCCGGCTGCATTTACAGTGGTGTTATTTAATACAACATTCAAAGGCGAACAACCGGAAACCGGCAGAGCGGTGAAGGAGGAAACAGGTCGCGGTAATACGTTTATAATCACAGTATCCGCAGCGATGCAACCTGCTAAATTCACAGTTAGCACAACCGTTTGTAAACCTGAAGTTGAAAAGAGTACGGTGGGTGGTGTGTAAGCAGCAGACGTTAAAGGAGAAGCTGAAGGGCCAAAATTCCAGGAGTAAGTTGCTCCGGTTGTTGAGCTGTTCGTAAAATTAACACTGAGATCTTCACAGCCGGAAAGTGGTGAAGCAGCAATATTCGCAACAGGCATATGACGCACAGTGACGGTATGCGAAACGCTGTCGCTGCAACCATCGCTGTTTGTTACCAGCAATTCAATTGTATAGGTTGAATCATTCGTAAAAGCAAAATACGTTTGTGAAGATGGATTTTGTGAAGTAGAAGTATTTCCATTACCCAGATCCCAGGTGTAATTATTTCCTGCTGTGTTCGCAGTTGTATTTGTCAGCGTAACATTCAATGGTGTACAACCTGAAAGCGGCGCAACCGTAAATGAAGGAACCGGCCGTGGTAAAACAGTTACGAGCACTGTATCCCTGCTGATACATCCGAGCAGGTTGACCGTAAGCACAATAGTTTGCACTCCTGGATTTGGAAATAAAACGGCAGGCGGCGTAAATGCTGTTGAAGTCAAAGGCACAGAAGAACCGCCAAAATTCCATGCATACGTGCCACCTGCCGTGGAATTGTTTGTGAAATTGACACTAAGATCTTCACAGCCTGAAAGCGGCACTGCGGTAATATCCGCTACAGGCATCGGGTTTACAACTACGGTGGCTGTTAATGTGCTTGTGCCGCAAAACCCGGTTACAGTAAGTGAAACGGTATACGTTCCTGCAACAGGGTAAGTCTGTGTGTGCGGACCGGCGGTGGTGGCAGTATTACTGTTGCCGAAATTCCATGCATACGTAAGATTATCGCCATACGATGCTTGTGTGAACGTAACACTTCCGCCTGCGCAAATAGTAGTGTTCAACGGAGTAAATCGTGCGAGCACTGCAGGATGCACTGTAATATTGACGAGCGAATCGCGCGTGCCGCAATGGTTGCTCACCACTAAACGAATCGTGTGATTGGTAGGAGTGTTTCCCGGCGGAGTTGTAAAAACAACTGGAGGAATTGTAATTGCTGAAGAAGTAAACACACCATCTACAAACCATTGATACGAAAGATTTCCACCTGTAGAAGTATTCGTTGTGGTAACAGTTAAGGGCGTACAACCGTTTGTAGGATTAACAGTGAGGTTAACGTCAGGAATTGTATCGACAACAATTACCCGCGTCATCGTATCTGTTCCACATGCACTTCCTGCGATAAGTGTAATGGTATACGAACCCTGTAAATAAGTTTGTGATGGTGGATTGCCTGTGCCGGTTACAATATTTCCATTTCCGAAATCCCAGGTATAATTATTCGCAGGAGAAACACCTGTTGATGCATTTGTAAATGTGACAACTTGCGGCGAACAGCCCAACATGGGATTAGCGAAAAAATTCACCACCGGCGGACCAACAACTACAATCGGACTTACAGTCGATGTTGCGGTATTGCATGAATTCGCTGCAACAAGTGTGATCGTGTACATGCCCGGCACGAGATACGTATGTGCAGGCGGCGTATAGCTTGTGGTTGTAACGAGCGGAGTTGCATCCCCGAAATTCCAGGTATACGTATTTGCATTCTGTGAAGCATTGATCGGGTGAACAGTCAGCGGCAAACAACCTGACATTTCCGCAATAGGAACACTGAACGATGCGCCTACGTAACGTTCAAAAATAACAGTGAGCGTTGCAGTAGCCGTGCAACCATTCGGACCGGTTGCAGTCATTGTTACGGTGTAAGTTCCGTAGCTCGTGTACGTATGCGGGAAGCTGGCGTTTGATGCAGTAGTAAACAAGGGAGTGGCATCACCGAAATTCCAGGTATAGCTAACCGCTCCTGTTGTTGTATTGGAAAATGTCACAATATCAATTGTTGTCGGATCACCCGGTAGCAAACAATACTGCGTGTCGCCATCGCCATCATTACCCGAAATGGAGACCAGCGGAATAGCACTTGCGGTTACAGTTAAATTAAATGTGCTTGTACATCCGGCAAAATTCGTAACGGTGAGCGTAACATTATAAGTTCCGCCCGCAGCATAAGTGTGCGACGGACTTGTTTGTGTAGAAGTTGTTGCATCACCGAAATTCCAGAGGTAAGTGGATGCAGCAACTGTTCCGGTGGATGTATTTGTAAAATTGACAGGCAATCCTGCACATTGATTATTCGGAGTGAATGTAAAGGAAGCATTCGGCAATGGAAAAATCGTAACCGTTGCATACGCTGTATCTGTACAATTCGGAGCCGTATTGGTGGCAACAAGCATATAGTTATAAGTGCCAACCGCAGAAATTGCTGATCCCGCCGGAGCCGTCAATCCCGAAGTAGAAGCGAATTGCACATTATTCAGGAACCAGGTATAAGTTGCTGCACCATTTCCTGCACCGGTACTTGTATTGACAAAATTCACAGTAACAGCACCCGGACCGCAGATATTTGTAACCGAAGTAGTGAATGCGGCAACGACAGTCGGACAATTTGCCGAAGCAGAAATTGTCCAGGTGCTGATTACAAAAAGTAAAATAACTCGCAGTAAAAGTTTATTCATTCTCTACAATGGGGATAAACCGGGGTGATATAAGGAATAAATATAGCGTTTTTACCAGAGGAAGGCCCAAAAAGGAAGTCTTGTTTTCGTCATAAAAACTGTTCTGTTTATCAGGCTGTAACCTGTGTTTTGTCGCCTTTTTATTCTTTGTTGGACGGTCAATTCACTTCGCACACGACGGTTTTTTACTAATTTAGCGGCTCAACTTTTACTCCCTATGTCAAAGCCCCTCAACCAGTTTTTAATCCCGACAGACTTTACTGCTGCAGCGGAATGCGCGCTTAATCATGCTGTTTCTGTGGCTAAAGTTGTAAATGCAGAAGTAACATTGTTGCATATCATTGAAAAGAATTCTGATCGTGTGCGTGCGCAGGCTAAGCTTGATGAAGTGATCCGTGATATAAAGGAAAAGCAAAATGTAACCGTAAAAAGTGTTGTAAAAGAAGGAAACATCTTTGACGATATCGGTGGTGTTGCGGAAACGCTTGGTGCGAATTTGATTTTTATGGGAACGCATGGTGTAAAAGGCATGCAGCATATTCTCGGAAGCTATGCAGTAAAAGTGATCACCAATTCTGCCGTTCCGTTTGTCGTAGTGCAAAACCGTCCGATTCGCGATGGTTATACACGCATTGTTTTACCAATGGATCTGACGAAAGAATCAAAGCAGAAGCTCGATCTGACCATTCGCATGGCAGGATATTTCAAATCTAAAATTTACATCTTTTCGCAATTTGAAAATGATGAATTCCTGAGCAAGACGATTGCGCGTAATACTGCTTATGCACAGAATGAAATGAAGAAGCACAGTATTGAGCACGAAGTTCATGCTGCTGCTGAGAAAGGTAATTTTGTAAAACAAATGATCAGCTTTGCAACAAACATTGATGCAGATCTTGTTGCAGTTGTAAATTCGCAGGAGCGTGGCGTGCATGAATTGTTCAGCGGAACAGCCGAGCGTGATATTATTTCCAATGAAGTTCAGATTCCGGTAATGGTGGTTAATCCAACCGTTATTTCAAGCTCAAAAATTTCCTCGTTCGTTTCCGGGTAATCGTTCTGATAATTACTCTTCGCCGACAGCATATTTCTTATTGTGAATGTTCACGGCTTCTTCTATGGAGTGTGAAGCAGAAAGATCTTTCTCTTTAGCGGCCATTTCACTTAGCTTTTGATAAAATATTGACAGCTGCTTCAATTCATCTTCGCTGAGATTTTCCACGTTCACAAGGCGGTTGCTCGGACCTTGTAATGAAGCCACCAATTCATTTAGTTTCAAATGAACAGCCCTGGAATCTTTGTTCTGGCTACGCTGAATAAGGAACACCATAAGGAACGTTACAATCGTAGTTCCTGTATTGATCACCAGCTGCCAGGTGTCAGAATAGCCGAATATCGGTCCGGTAATAAGCCAGATGAGAATAACAGAAATGGAAAGCACAAATGCTTGTGTGCTTCCAGTGAATTTTGTGCAAAGTTTTGCGAGTCGCTCGAAGATTGGTGTGTTGTATTTTTGCATGAGGTTGAATTTATTCGTTGTTGACTGATGAAAAAATCGTAACAACAGCTTGAAATTTGATTTTTCGCTGCTAAAAAAATGATCGTATTTTAAAATGCGATCTAAATAGGCCAATGAATTGGTAACAGGTCTTCAATTTACTACTTAACAGGCATACAATTGCATTGGAGAAGACTTTCCTGTAACCTTTGAGGAATAAATATCTGTTTCTGCCAAATGAACAGGTCGTTGGTAAATATTAATTTTTTGTTGTTGCTACTCTTTTTTAATTTGTAATACATTTGATCTATCTCCTACTTTTTAAATTATGCAAGCTGGTGTTGGACGATTTTTATTATTCCTGGTGCCTGTTTTTATTTTCAAAATAGGTTTATCCGGGCAGCAATCATCGCCGCTGAAACTCGCTGATAGTCTCAATAAGCAATCCGAAGCAAATCGTTATTCTTCACCTGATCTTTCGGCCGCATTAGCAAAGCGTGCTTTAAAATTAGCAGGGAAGGATACTGTTCAAAAAATAGTGTCGCTGGTCAATTGGTCTTATGCGGTACTTGAACAGGGCGCACTGGATTCTGCTGTAATTCTTGCAGATTCAGCCCAATCAAAAATAAAAGGCGTGACCGATTCCTCAGCCCGGAGTGCCTTGCTTGTGTTGCACGGTTATATTTCCGATTACAATGAAAAGAATGAAGAAGCTTTACGGTATTATTTTGATGGATTAGCACTTTGTCCCGATCCTGCGCACCGGGCAGCGATCTATAATAATATCGGCACCATTTATAAGACGATGAAGGATATTGAGAATGCCAAAAGATATTTTGAGCTGAGTTATGCGATAGGAGTGCAAATGAAAGACAGTACCCGGCAGGCAAAATGTTTAAATAACCTGGGAGGCATTTTTTTTTCAAATGGGGATTTTCCCGGTGCGCTGAAAAGTTACTATCAATCATTACGCATTCGTGAGGCGCTTTTTGATTCGGTCGGCATGTCGTCAAGCCTTTCGAATATTGCGATGGTGTATGAAAAACAAAATGATCTTGCTTCCGCATTAATGCTTTACCAGCGTTCTCTTGCCCTTTCGTTATCAAGCAAGCGTCCATTTGATATTGTGGCTTCGCATATCAATGTTGGCAATGTATTGTTTAAGATAGGGCACAAGAAAGAAGCTTTTGTGCAGCTTACACGCGCAGCTACTTTGTCTGACAGTGCACAGCTCCATTATTACAGCCGCCTTGCGCACCGTTCGCTGGCAAATTATTATGCGGAGACAGGAAATTATAAGATGGCATATGCTAATTATATACTCTACGCATCTTATAATGATTCCGTTTTGACCGAAGTGGCGCAAAAAAGTGCAAAAGAACTGGAGCTTCGTTACCGCACACGTGAAAGTTCGCAGACCATAAAATTACTTGGGGAGCAACAGAAAGCTGCTGAGCTGGAAAAAGAAAACAACATCAACCAGCTTGGACGTCAACGCAACTTGTTATGGGTGGTGTTTCTCACCGCCATTGTAATTATTCTTTTTGCGATTTTACTTTTTCAACGGTACCGCGCAGAATTGAAGCATACGGTTCAGCTGGAACAGTTAGTAGGAGAAAAAGATTTGTTGTTGAGGGAAATCCATCACCGTGTGAAAAATAACCTGCAGTTGGTTTCCAGTCTTCTCAGCCTGCAGGATTCCTATTCGCACGGTAATGCAAAAAACGCGCTTCAACAGAACCAGGAACGCATACATACACTTTCCCTGCTGCACGAACAGCTTTATAAATCAACTGACCTGAAAGCCATCAGCTCGAGTGAATATGTAAGCACATTGCTCCGGCATATTTCAAGTTCATTTGCAAAAAAGAATTCAGCGATTAATGTGAGCTGGCAGATCGATGATCATTCATTTGATATTGATCAGCTTGTTCCGTGTGGATTGATCATTAACGAGCTGGTGAGCAATTGTTTTAAGTATGCATTTCCATCAGGTAAAGGCACTATCAATGTTTCGTTGCGTGTAGCTGCGCAAAAATGCACACTCATTGTTGCGGATGATGGAGTGGGAATGGATGTTGCATTATCCGCAACTAAAAATTCACTGGGATTACGTCTTGTGCAAGGATTATCAAGACAATTGCGTGGAGCGCATCATTCAGAAAGTTGTCCTGCAACGGGAACATTATTCCGTATATCATTTCCAATTAAAGAAACCTCCAAATAATATGAGCCGTTTTACTACCCATATTCTGATTGTTGAAGATGAGATTACCATTGCCATGGATGTTGAAGCGCGCCTCACGAACATGGGCTATTTCGTAGATGGTATTGCAATGGATGCTGACGAAGCGATGCGCATGATCGAAGAATCGGAGCCTCACCTGGTATTGATGGATATTCAGCTCGGCGATGCAATGGATGGAATCAGCCTGTCGAAAAAATTGCAGGAGAGAAATTTTCCAATTGTTTTTCTTACAGCATTCAGTGATGCGCGTACCTTTTCAAAGGCACTGGATACAGCCCCTGCAGGTTATGTAATAAAACCATTCCGCGATGACGATCTTCAGCGGACAATTGAAATTGCTTTGCAGAAATCGGAAAAAGTGATCAAGGAGACGGAATCTTTTTCATCTAACGGAGATGGCATTTTTTTTATCCGCGATAAAGGAGAGCTCATTCGTTTGGGGATAGAAGAAATACGATGGCTTGAAGCGATGGATAATTATACAAAAGTATTTACCGCTTCAAAAATATATACGGTAAAAGGCTTTCTCAAAGAAATGCTTGACAAATTGCCGGCTAATTTTTTTATCCGTGTGCATCGCTCGTTTATAATTCCGTTATCGAAAGTTTCCCGTATTGAAGAAAGCACGCTTTACATCGACAGGCAGGCCATTCCTATCGGCCGGCAATACCGCGAGGAGCTGATGCGCCGTTTACGCGTGTTGTAAGTAATAATAGAATACGCACCAGGCAGGTTGTACGGATTTACGCTGATCAAATCTCGTACAATAGCTTTACGCGTTTCCACGAACGAAAGCTTATCAAGCAGATTTAGCGGGTTTACATTGATCTCTTTACCTGGTAATTTTCTCCACCACCTTTTTCATGTTGTTGACCCTTCGGTTGCTTACGCTCACCACTTTCTGATCATGCGCTTTTCACATCCTTGTTACTCTTACAGCAATTAACCAATTGCTAACTTTTAAAAGAACAGTAACAATGAAAATTATTGATTACAATTTCATCTCACCCACTGTGGCAAACCCCGATGGAAGCCTGCCAGCTCAAGTCACGAATTGCACTGTAGTCCCGGGTCCGGGGAACATTCCTTCCGGCAATTTTACAAAAGCGCTCGACTTCGGAACAAGCGGAAAATTGCAGGTTACACTGGTTCCGTCACCAATTAAAACAGAACGATTTTGCATTCGTGTTGTTTTTAAAGTGGATTCGGCTGTTGCAGGAAGACAAAATCTTGTCGAATCCAATTGTCTTCCATTCGCAATGTTCCTCGACAAAACTGCGGTAAGCGGCGTGTACAAATTGGTTGTTTCCGTTTCACCACGGGACTATGGCTGGTCAGGAACCGGCACCGAACATTTTAAAGAATTGAAAGCCGGCACCTGGTACACCGCCGATTTAGTGTACGATACAGATACAGTCGGTGTTTTTATCGACGGTGTGCTACTATCAGTTCATGCTTATCCGAATGGCACCATTGTGAAAAATACAACTAACCAGCTGGTGATCGGAAAATCCATTGATGGAACGAAATACCAGTTTAATGGAAAGCTTGCCGCTGTTCAATGGTATAACGATGAAATTCCGGCCGATGCAGAACTTCAGCTTGATGAACGCCGTAACCACCCTGAATGGTTTCTCAGCTATAAGTTTGAGGAAGTATATAATGATATGAGCATCAACCTCGGCAATATGGTTGGCAAATATTCTTATGATGTGAATGCAGGTGCTTATGTTCAAGTGTATGATGCAGGTCTCATCATGTATAACCAGGACAATGGCGCGGCATTCGAAATACATGGTGCCATATACCAGTATTATAAAAGTTTTGCCAATAAAGCAGAGCTCGGTTACCTTGTATCTGATGAAACGAAAACAACTAAAGCAAGCGGAAGAAAAAACCTGTTCAGTAAAGGCGCAATTTACTGGAGCCTGCAAACAAATGCAATTGCTGTAACCGGCCAACTCTACGCCGATTATGAAGGACTAGGAGAATCGGCAGTATTAGGATGGCCAACATCACTTGCTATCGCGATTCCGAATGGTAAAGAACAAACTTTCCAGGGAGGAAAAATGTTTTTCAAGACGGGTACAACAAAAGCATTTGAAGTACACGGAAGCATTCTCGCTAAGTTTATCAGCACCGGCGGTATTGCAAAATGGGGATATCCTGTATGTAACGAATCTGAATTAAAAAACGGAACGCTCACAATAGGAAAAGTCAGTGATTTCGAAGGATGCTCTATTTATCATAAAGATGGAATAGGTTCATTTGAAGTTCACGGAGATATCCGCGAGAAATACAAACAAATGAATGGCCCGTGTGGCCTGCTTGGTTTTCCGTGTTCGGATGAAACTGTTGTTCCTACAGTTGCAAGTGCACGTTACAATACATTTCAAAACGGAACAATAGTTTGGTTTGGTTCAGTGGCATCCACTTTTGCCTGTACACCTTTTCGTATCCACCTGGGAAGAATTGACACGAAGGAAACGGAAGGCGCATTAATGGGAAGCAATGACACTTACCTCACTGCTAAAGTGGAAGAAAACGGAAAGCAGGTTCACGAAGAAAAATTCGGTGAAAGTGCAAA
>JBKJMR010000649.1:0-7135 GCA_046596275.1 Bacteroidia bacterium
CGGCAAAAATAACATAATTCCGTTTCTTTAAATGTTGCATGTAAGAATAGAAAGCAGTATGTTATTTATGCTTGTGAAATCAAATGTAAAGCGGTGGTGCAAACGATATTAGTAAAATGTTGAAATGTTAAATCGGTTGAATAAGTGTGGGTTGGGGAAGGATTTCTGAAATTTGAAGTGGTTAAGAATTTGCCAGCACATAAAGCAACGATTAAGGACAGAATACACAAAACAATTTCCTGCGTACTTTTGGGACATCAACTTTTCAATCCAATAATGCTCCAACCGCTAATCATCCGCACCGTCGACGTAACACGTTACATTGCTCCGTTACGTGAAGGCGGATCGTTGCCTGCGATTGCGGAAGCGAGTGACGCGTTTAAATATGTATTGAAATTCAAAGGAGCGGGACACGGTGCGAAAGCATTGATCGCTGAATTTATCGGTGGTGAAATTGCACGTGCGCTTGGACTGCGGGTGCCGGAACTTGTGTTTGCAAACCTGGATGAAGCATTCGGCAGAACGGAAGGTGATGAAGAAATACAGGAATTATTACGCAAGAGCCACGGAATAAATCTTGGTCTGCATTTTCTTTCGGGTGCTGTTACATTTGATCCCGTCCGGACAAAAGTCGAAGCGCTTGAAGCATCAAAAATTGTCTGGCTCGATGGATTTCTTACGAATATCGACCGCACTTTTCGCAATACGAATATGCTGATGTGGAATAAAGAATTGTGGTTGATTGATCATGGCGCAGCACTTTATTTTCATCACAGCTGGAACAATTGGGAGCAACATGCAAAAAGTCCGTTTGAGCTTATTAAAGATCATGTGCTTTTATCGCAAGCAACTCAATTGACTGAAGCAAATGAAGTTTGCAGTAAAATGCTTTCGCCGGAATTTTTCATTCACTTGACGCAGCTTTTGCCGGAAGAATGGCTGATTTGGGAAGGCAGCGATCTTACATCAGAACAGATCCGCAAAACCTACAGCGATTTTCTTTCGATACGACTTTCACATTCATCCATCTTCACTAAAGCCGCCAACGATGCACGCACAGCAGCTCTATGAATATGCGGTGATTCGCTTTGTGCCGCATGTGGAACGTGAAGAGTTCCTGAACGTGGGAGTGATCGTTTTCTGCAAAGCGCTTAAGCAAGTGGAAGTCCGTTATTATATTGACGAGAAAAAAATAACTGCACTTGCGCCCGGTGCTGATGTAAAAGAGCTCGAAGAATATCTCGAAGCTTTTTCTGCAACTGCTTCCGGAGAAAAAAAAGGCGGACCTATTGCGCTGGAAGATGCAGCATCCCGTTTTCGCTGGCTGACTGCAGTGCGCAGCTCTTCCATTCAAACCTCGCGTCCGCACCCCGGATTTTGCGACGATATTTCTAAAACGGCAGATCGGTTGCTGGAGGAATTGGTGAAATAAGCCGCTGATTTACTCAGATTACTTAACTTTAGAAGAAAATTAACGGATTAAAAATCAATCCGTTCCATTAAAATCACTAAAAATTGTACCTCGTACCTCGTAATTCGTACATCTTTTCCCCTTCTTTTTGCGGATTACATAAAAAACTATACATTTGCACTCCAATTTTTAACACCGAAAGTCATGTCTAAAGTCTGCCAAATCACAGGAAAACGCACAATCGTTGGTAACCGTGTATCTCACTCTAACCACAAAACGAAGCGTACGTTCATGCCTAACTTACATACAAAGAAGTTTTTCATTGCTGAAGAAGACAAATGGATCACTTTGAAAGTATCTACATCTGCACTTCGCACGATCAACAAAATCGGAATCCAGGCAGCTTTGAAAAAAGCACGTGCTAAAGGATTCATGAAATAGTCAGTCAGCCGCGGCTGATCAGGTTTAATCACCTTTCGTACGCATAAATCACTTTTGAAAACGTTGTCTGTTCACTCAGGCAGCGTTTTCGTATTTTTGGTAAAATCCTCTTCCCACATGCTACGTGCGATTCAAAATTCAAAATTCATCCGCCGCGGCGGACAAAATTCCAAAATGGCATGGATGCTGGTGGCCGGAATTTTTATCGTCATCACTTCATTCATTCCCGACGATCATTACGATTATGATAAGGATCTTTTGCCTGCGGATTTTCATAAAGAAAGCCGCGAAGCATTGAGAAAACTTTTGCCGGATAGCAGCGTTGCAATATTTTTTGCCAATCCCGTTTGTACACGTTCCAATGATGTTGTTTTTGATTTTCACCAGGATGTAAATCTTTATTATCTCACAGGTTTGCGCGAGCCGAATTCGATGCTGGTGCTTTTTAAAGAGAAGCAGCAGGTCGATACCATGTTTACCAACGAATTGCTTGTCGTTCAGGATCGTGATCCCAGGGCAGAAGTATGGACGGGCAGACGACTTGGTGTGGATGGGGCAAAAGAAAAGCTGGAAGTAGATAAAGTAGTTATCGGCCGCACATTTCGTTCTATTCAAATTAACTGGAAGAAATATAAACGTGTTTTTTTCTTTCCCGAGAATGATGGAATTTCTAATAATGCGGAAGATCCGAATGAGCTCGCAGACCTTGTTCGAAAGTTCAGGAATGGTGTCAGGAATAATTCGAATAACGATACCATTCACCTCGAACAATACATGGCCATGATGCGGGAGATCAAACTGCCTCAGGAAATGATTCTATTAAGAAAAGCAATTACGATTTCCGGTGAAGCGCATATTGAAATGATGAGAGCAATGGTGCCCGACATGACGGAATACCAGGTGCAGGCGACGCTAGAATATGAATTTCGCAAACGCGGAGCAGAAGCAGTTGGCTACCCGAGCATTTGCGGCGCCGGAGAAAATTCCTGTATTCTTCATTATGTATCGAACAGGAAACCGATGGAAAAAAATAACCTGATCGTCATTGATGCAGGCGCAGAATATCATGGTTATACGGCTGATATTACGCGGACATTACCTGCAAGCGGAACATTTTCCAAAGAGCAAAAAGCAATTTATGATATTGTACTTGAAGCGCAGGAAGCTGGAATAAAAGAATGTGTTCCGGGAAAAGAATTCCGTGCGCCGCATAAAGCCGCAGTGCGTGTAATAAAAAAGCGTTTGAAAGAATTGGGGATCATTACAAAGGATGAGGATTACCAGATTTATTTTTTTCATGGAACTTCACATTACCTCGGATTGGATGTGCATGATGCCGGACTTTACGGAGCGCTCGAAGCAGGAAATCTCATTACCGTTGAACCCGGTATTTATATTCCCGAAGGTTCACCGTGCGATCCGAAA
The DNA here is from genome assembly GCA_046596275.1 of Bacteroidia bacterium. Taxonomy (GTDB): domain Bacteria; phylum Bacteroidota; class Bacteroidia; order Palsa-965; family Palsa-965. Next base: position 3,278 of record JBKJMR010000649.1, read on the forward strand.
TGGTGGAATATCGGTGTACGTATTGAAGACGATATTTTAATAACAACCGGTCAGCCTGAAAATCTTTCAGGATTTATTCCAAAAACTACTGCCGACATTGAGAAAATGATGCTCGAGCCAAGTTATTTGAATAAAAAGTAATACGGTGTTGTGGATGAAATTTGGTGAAAAGGCATTGTAATTTTTATTTTCTGAAAGGATTAAAAATTATTTTTGCGCTTCATTAAATACTTCCCATGAAAAAACAGTACTTCCTTTTATTATCAGCCGCATTTTTATTTCTGGTGAATGCCGGAATTGCGCAATGCGGATTATCAATCAACAGTTCAGCTTCCACCGTTTGTTCGGGTGATAATGTATTACTTACAGCAACAGCAACTCCGCCGGTAAATACCCTTGCCTTAACTACAACACTGGCAGCCGGTAATAACCACCGCGGAAATATGTTTGATATTTTTGCAACAAACACCGCTACTATTACTTCTTTCGATGCGCATCCGATGGGGAATACAACGATCGCTATTTATTACAGAACATCTCCTTATGCAGGTTTTGAAACAAACTCAGCAGGTTGGATACTTATTGGTTCAGCTGCGGTAACTGCCCAGCCAACAGGAACTCCTACACCGGTGCCGGTTGCAGTGAACGTTACCATTCCTGCAGGACAGACCTATTCTTTTTATGTTACTTCAACGAATACAGCTGTCAGCCTGAACTACACAGACGGAACAACGGAAGGTGCAACGTTTGTAAGCGATCCAAATATTACTTTCCGCCAGGGAGTTGGAATGGATTATCCATTTGCAAATGGTGGAGGTGTTTTCCGTCCGCGTATCTGGAATGGTGTTATTCATTACAGTGTTCCTGTTGCTGCTACCTACTCTTACCTGTGGAGTACTACAGCTACAACTGCCAGCATTAATCCAGCTGTTGCAGCAACAACTCAATATTCAGTGGAGGCAAACGTAACGGGCTGTCCAACGATGTATGACACAGTTCAGGTAGTGGTTTCTACGCCCCCTGTTTTTGCAGGAAATGACATTGCAGTTTGCGCTGGTTCACCGGCGACACTTTCAGGAAGCGGCGCAGCTTCGTATGCATGGGATAATAGTGTAAACGATGGCGTACCATTTACACCTGCTTCAACATTGGATTATGTTGTGACTGGCACAGATTCAATCGGTTGCATGCGTAATGATACGGTTACAGTAACTGTAAATACGCTGCCGAATGTAAGCGCAGGTTCGGATCAAACGGTTTGTATTGGTGCTTCGGTTACACTGGCGGGAAGCGGTGCTGCAACTTATTCCTGGGATAACAGTGTGACAGATAATGTTGCATTTACACCTGCCACAACTACAACATATATGGTTACAGGAACAGATGCAAATGGCTGCCAGAACATGGATATGGTAGATGTTATTGTAAATCCACTACCGACAGTTTCTGCAGGAAATGATCAAACTGTTTGTGCAGGTTCAAGTGTTACATTATCGGGCAGTGGCGTTGTTTCTTATACATGGGATAATAACGTAACGGACAATACGCCTTTTACACCTGCATCGACTAATACATACAATGTTACCGGTACTGATGCTAATGGTTGTTCGAATACGGATGACGTAATAGTTACTGTTAATCTTTTGCCAATCGTTTTTGCGGGGACTGACCAAACAGTTTGTGCCGGTTCAAACGTTACTTTATCAGGAAGTGGAGCTGCTTCTTATAGCTGGGATAATTCAGTAACAGATGGTGTTCCGTTTGTTCCTGCTTCTACAATGACTTATAATGTAACAGGAACAGATGTAAATGGCTGCCAGAATACAGATGCTGTTACTGTTACAGTCAATACCGTAAATATTTCCACTGCCGTTCTGAATGAAACCATAACATCAGCTGCAACCGGGGCGTCTTATCAATGGATCAACTGCCCAAACAACAGCCCTGTTTCAGGCGCAACTGCTCAAAACTTTACCTCAACAGCAAACGGAAGCTATGCAGTTGTTGTTACCGAAAACGGTTGTTCAGATACTTCAGCCTGCCAAACCATTTCTTCGGTTGGTATCGAAGAAGCGTCAACCGCAGCTTTCTCGGTTTACCCGAATCCAACAAACGGATCATTTACACTGGCTACCGGCAATAGGGTAGTTGAGGAAGTATGTATTCTTGACGTTTTCGGTAAAACAGTTTTCGCGCTAAAATCAACTGGTAATGTTGTCGCTTTGAGCCTCGAAGGATATGCAAATGGCATTTATTTTGTCCGCATTACTTCAGAAGGCAGCGTAAACATGGTCAGGATCATTAAACAATAATACTGGTTGAAGCATGTAAAGGTTGATTATTCAGCCTTTTACATGCCTTTCAACTCAATCAGATGCATTTAGATGCCCGTTTTATAGTTTTAAATTAATTTTAAGACGGGTTTTGATTATGCTGAGGAAAAAATTCTATCTTTGCACCCTTAAAGTTTTAAACAATGGCTAAGAAAGGCAATCGCATCCAGGTGATCCTGGAGTGCACCGAACACAAAGATTCAGGGAAACCGGGAACTTCTCGTTATATCACAACGAAGAATAAAAAGAATTCCCCTGATCGTATTGAATTGAAAAAATACAATTCAGTACTGAGAAAAATGACCGTTCATAAAGAAATTAAATAACGCTTAACGTCTACAGACCATGGCTAAGAAGGTAGTTGCTACGCTCAAATCCGGTGAAGGAAAACAATTCACCCGCGTTATCAAGCTTGTTAAATCAGCTAAAACCGGCGCATTCTCTTTCGATGAGGCTGTTGTTCACAACGACCACATCAAGGATTTCTTCGCTGATAAAAAATAATTGACGGGACTTACCTGTAAATGAAGCTTCTTTCCCGTGAAAGGAGCTTTCATTGTTTACGGGAAATTCCAAAATGAAAAATCCAAATCCCAATACTATTGCTGTTTGAAATTTATTTTTTTTGAAATTTAAATTATGGGTTTTTTCGGCTTATTCAATAAAGAGAAAAAAGAAAGCCTCGACCAGGGACTTTCCAAAACGAAGGATAATTTCTTCACACGTATAGCACGTGCCGTTGCGGGTAAATCCACCGTTGATGCTGAAGTACTCGATAACCTCGAGGAAATTCTCGTTACTTCTGATGTTGGGGTTGAAACCACTTTAAAGATCATCAAGCGGATTGAAAACCGTGTAGCAAAAGATAAATACGTAAGCACCGACGAGCTGAATAAGATACTGCGCGATGAAATTGCCGGTTTGCTTTCAGAAAACAATACATCCGATCTTCTTGAATTTACCGTGCCGGAAGGGGTCAAGCCGTATGTAATTATGGTTGTTGGTGTAAATGGTGTTGGTAAAACTACAACCATCGGGAAGCTTGCAAATGCATTTAAGAAAGCCGGCAAAAATGTAATGCTCGGTGCTGCAGATACGTTTCGTGCAGCTGCGGTAGATCAGCTTACGATTTGGTCTGAGCGCGTGGGTGTGCCGATCGTGCAGCAGGGCATGGGTGCTGATCCGGCTTCCGTGGCTTTTGATACATTAAATTCTGCTGTGACAAAAGATATCGATGTTGTAATTATTGACACTGCCGGACGACTTCACAACAAAGTGAACCTGATGAATGAGCTCACCAAGATCAAAACGGTGATGAAAAAAGTGGTGAAAGATGCGCCACATGAAGTATTGCTTGTGCTCGACGGATCAACCGGTCAGAATGCGATTGAGCAATGCAAACAATTTACTGCTGCAACGGATGTAACTGCGCTTGCTGTTACAAAGCTTGACGGAACTGCAAAAGGCGGAGTGGTAATTGGCATTTCGGATCAATTTAAAATTCCGGTGAAATATATCGGGGTAG
>JBKJMR010000067.1:0-7131 GCA_046596275.1 Bacteroidia bacterium
GTCACCAGATCACCCAGTCACCCAGTCCTTGGGGTAGAAATACCAAACGGCCGATCACATTGCTGTGCCCGGCCGTTGGCGGAAACTACTACTAAGGGAAATCTTAACGTGAACCCTGGAGGGAGCCGTTTTGCTGTTCGTACCAGGCATTGTATTCATCACAAACCTGTTTCATTTCAGCAATGTCATATTTTTTGTCGTCGTTCTGAACGCGGGTAACGAGTTCTGTGTTGTCTGCCATTAATTCGGCAACTGATTTTTTGAATTTCCCTGATTTTGCCTTGGATAATTCTGCAGAACCGTTTTTCTCGATGTAATATTCTGATTCAATTACTACATCAGGTCCGCGTTGCAATTCATACTGCCATTCGTAAAGATTGATGCGACCTGCTGAGATCACTTTTACGAATTGCATTTCACCGTCGATTTTGCGTGCTACGAATTGTGTGCTTTCAAAACCGAACTCTTTTACTTGTTCGGGCTTGTATGTTTTTGTTGCTTCACCTTGCTTCAATGCCACTTTCTGAAAAAGCGGAAGCTCTTTTTTTGTGTTAATGCGGATATCGCCCTTCACTGAATCGCCGGAAATAAGAATCACGTAACCACTTTTGTAAACCGTTTCTGCATGCAACGTTGCAACTGTTCCTGCAGAAAAAAGAAGTAAAAAGGCTAAGAGTTTTTTCATGGTAGTCAGCGTTGAACGAATTGGTTATGCGTGGATCTTAATTCAACGGAAGCCAAAGAAAACGCATACTGACCTGAAAAGAAAGGGCTTGTGAATATCTAGGGCGGAATGTTGAAAAGTAGGGGAATTGTTGATAAAGAGGGTAGGTGGTAGGTGGTCGAAAGGAAAAGTTGGTGGTTTGTTGAATGATATCATTGAGCTTGCTTACCAATGACCACGAACCACCAACCTTTTTCGACCACCAACTCTTTTACTAAAGCTCATTATAAATCACATCCACCAAAACTTCCCCGACAATTCTTAACGTATTCGCATCAATCACTTCCATATTATCTTTTGTTGTGTGATGCCACGATGGATAGCTGTTGATTTGGAAATCCCAGTGTACGATGTCAATGGTTGGAATTCCCGCGATCTGGTTCACGAAAAGATGATCGTCGGTGGTTTGAGGAATGAGACGATCAACAAAAATTTCGCTGTAGCCTAAACGTGCTGCGGCATTCCAGACTTTATCTACGATGGTCGGCGCGTATAAATATCCCGTTCCTTCTTTCGGGAAGATCGGATTTTTACCTCCGACCATATCAAGCAGAATTCCAAACCGAGCTGAATAACCTTTCGGCATATTCTGCGCCCAGTATTGCGTGCCGAGACACCAGGTTGCACCGCTTCCTCCATTTAATCCTCCATCTTCTGTGTCTGAAAATAAAAAGTCGACACCGATGTTCGGATCTTTTTCCTGGATAATTCTTGCCATTTCCAATAAAACTCCGGCGCCGCTTGCACCATCATTCGCACCATCAAAAGGATCTTTGCGTTTGGAAAGATCAGGATCTTCATCTGCGAACGCGCGCGTGTCCCAATGCGCGAGCAATAAAATGCGTTCTTTTCTTTCTGGGTGAAATTGTGCGAAAAGATTCAGGATCGGAACTGTTCTTCCGTCGATTGCGGTGGAGCCTGTTGTGCTTTGTTCAATAACGGAAAGTCCGTACGATTTTAATTTGCTGAGAAAATATTGGTAGCATTCCGTGTGTGCTTTTGTATCAGGAATACGCGGACCGAAATCGACCTGCGTTTTTACATATGCATAGGCAGAATCGCCACGGAAAGTCGGACCTTTTACACGCGTTTTCGGCGGATCAACAATTGTGGAGTCCGTTTTGTCTTCGCCTGGATCAGTAGTACAGCTCGCGAAAAAAATCGTTGCGCAAAAGAGAAAGATTAAATGTTTCATATGTTCGGTGTTCCGTGTTTCGGGTTCTGAGTTCCGTGTTTGGGATTAACAAAAGAATATTTTTTTTAATCCGGAATCCGAAACAATTTTAACTTTTTATTTCCCAGCCTGTTCCTTCTTTTCCATCTTTTAACACGATGTGCAATTTTGCAAGCTCATCGCGCACAAGATCGGAAGTGGCAAAATCTTTTTTACTTCTCGCATCCGCACGCATTTTGATGATCAGCTGCATTAATCCGTCTGTCACTTCACCCGCACTTTCCATTACGTCATCTTTCAATCCGAGAATATCCTGCACGTATGTTTTCAGCAATGCTTTTAATGCATCAATATCTTTTGCAGTCAGCGTTTCTTTTCCATCATTAACAGAATTAATAATACGCACTGCATCGAACAATTGTGCAACAAGCACAGGCGTATTAAAATCATCATTCATTGCATCTTCGCAACGTGTTGCCAATGAAGAAACATCGTACGAAGATTTATCAGCCGGTTTTAATTTATCAATCAATCGTAACGCTTCCATTAATTTGCGGAAACCTTTTTCAGATGCTGTCACTGCGTCGTTTGAAAAATCAAGCGTGCTGGAATAATGTGTTTGCATCATAAAAAAGCGAAACGTCATTGGCGAATAACCTTTTTCGAGCACAGGATGTTTGCCTGCTAATTTCGCTTGTGATGGTGTTGCGCCGGGGGAATCACTTGCTAATGCTTTTCCTGTAAAGAGTTCAACAGGCAAAAAAGAATTGTTCAGCGACTTCGACATTTTTTGTCCGTTCACCGTAAGCATGTTCGTATGAATCCAGAATTTCACCGGCGCCTGCCCGCAACATCCGACGTTCTGCGCAATTTCATTGGTATGATGTGTTGGAATCAAATCCATTCCGCCACCGTGAATGTCGAAAGTATCTCCCAAATATTTTTTGCTCATCGCTGAACATTCAATATGCCATCCGGGAAAACCTTCGCCCCACGGAGAATTCCAGCGCATGATATGTTCGGGCTTTGCTTTTTTCCATAATGCAAAATCGTAAGGCCCGCGTTTTTCATCTTGTCCATCGAGGTCGCGCGTATTGCTTCCCTGGTCTTCCAGCACACGGCCCGAAAGAATACCGTAATTATTTTCTTTTGCGAATTTTTCTACATCAAAATAAACCGTGCCGTCGACGATGTAAGCATAACCACGTTTCAGAATTTCTTCGGTCATCTCAATCTGCTCGAGAATATGACCGGTAGCAGAAGGCTCAATGCTTGGTGGCAAAGCGTTGAACATCGCCATCACTTCATGAAAGCCGAAAGTGTAACGCTGCACAATTTCCATCGGCTCCAACTTTTCCATGCGCGCCTTTTTCGCAATGCGATCTTCACCTTCACCCTGCACTTCATCAACCAGGTGACCTACGTCGGTAATGTTGCGCACATAACGCACTTTGTAACCAAGATGCGTGAGGTAGCGAAACATCATATCGAAAGAAATGAACGTGCGGCAATTTCCTAAATGCACATCGCTATAAACGGTAGGACCACAAACGTACATGCCAACAAATGGCGCGTTGATGGGTTTAAAAAGTTCTTTCTTGCGTGAAAGAGTGTTGGTGATGTGGAGCTGCGACATAATGAAAACGTGCTGATTGCTGCGAGAGACAAAGGTAGCAGACTATTACAAAAGATTACTAATTACGGAATTACCGATTACCAATGGTTACAAATAAATAAAATTCCGGTTGGGAGTAACTATTCTTCCTGTTTGATAAAAAATGCAAGATGAACAGCATTGCCGCGGGCTTCAGCCCGGGGTAATGCAGCAAAAATGAATGGCTTTAACCTGATTACGCATAGCTTCCCACAGCACCCACAAAAAAAACGTCCCATCACAAACTGACAGGACGCTTCAAAAAATCATTTAAGCTTTATTTATTCGCATCCGCAGGAATAGGAGCATCGCCCACATATTTGCCACCGCGATATAGCTTGATTTGAATCAACAAACCATTATTGTCGTAGATCCTTGATTCACCATCAATCAAACGGTAAAGGTGGAATGTTCCTTTTTTAGTAACCTGGCCATTTGCATAAAGCGTGTGTGGTCCGCCTTCACCTGAGAATGAGCCGGTTGGTAATTTTTCTTCTTTCTTGGCTTCCGGTGCTTTATCGCCTTCACCATTAATCTCATCGTCTTTTACAGCTTTCGCTCCTGAAGCAGGCGGATATTCTTTTGTTTTGCTGTTGTCAATTGCTCCGCCGTTATAAAATGTTTCGCGGAGTAAATTGCCATTTGCATCGTATTCTTTTTTCCAGCCTTCTTCTTTGCCGGCTTTTAAAGTCACTTCAATCGCTAAAGTTCCGTTCGGATTTCTGTAAACCTGCTTTCCATCGCGCTGACCGGAAGCATTGTAATTAAACGACTGGCGTTCTGTTCCGTCTTCGTAATAAAGTTTGTAATCGCCAACCCAACGAACGCCAACCCAGGTACCTTCTTCTGCTTTTGTACCGTTTTCATTGTATTTGATAGCGTGCCCGTTAGGACGATTATTGACAAAAGTAAATTCGCTTTTATTTTTTCCGTTCGGATAAAATGTTTTCCAGATACCGGTTTTCTGACTGTCTTTATAAGTCCCCTCTTCCACTTTCGCCTCACCCGGATAAGACTTATCCTTCTGCATTTTTCCGAAGATCGTCCAGTGTCCCTGGCGCTTACCGCTCGGATCGGTATAATTCTCATTCGTTGCTTCCTGGCTAAAACCGGTCACAACAGCACAAAGCATGAGAAGTACGAGGAGAGTAGCTTTTTTCATTCGTGGGGCAGGGTTAGTGCGCTTTATATTTAACGAATCGATTATAATAAAGTTACGAATTTAGAGTTCGGAGCCAGATAATTTGGACGAGGGTGGGATTTGATAAGACGAAGGCAAGGAAGAGTCCTATAAAAGCAAAAAAGTCTCCCAAAAGGAGACTTTTTGCCCGGTTTAATCCGAAAAACTACTTGTTTGCGTCGGCAGGGAGGGGCCCGTCGCCAACATATTTTCCTTCTTTGTAGATTTTTATCTGGCGCAGCAATCCATTGTTATCATATATGCGCTCTTCGCCATTGATCAATTTTTTCTGGTGGAATGTTCCTTTCATCGTGATCTGTCCGTTCTTATACAGGATCCAATCGCCTTCTCCGTTGAATGTACCTTTATTAGGTTTGAAGTTCGGATCAGAAACTACTTTTGAATCATCTTTCTTACCTGTTTCTTCCGGAGCTTTGTCGGGTTTGGTCGTATCGTAAACTTTGGTTTTTGCAGGATCAATTGTGCCGTCAGCGAAAAAAGTTTCACGAACCAGGTTTCCGTTATCGTCGTATTCTTTTTTCCATCCCTGCTCTTTTCCGCCTTTCATGTCGACGGTGATCGCGACTTTTCCATTCGGATGGTAGTAGTTCTGTGTTCCGTCGCGTTGTCCTAATTGGCTATAGTTGAATGATTGACGTGGTGTTCCATCATCATAAAATAGTTTGTAATCGCCTACCCAGCGTGAACCGACCCATGTTCCTTCTTCCGCTTTTTTGCCATTGTCATTATACATGATGGCGTGACCGTTCGGACGATTATTAACGTAAGTAAGCTCGCTCTTCTTAAAGCCATTCGGGAAATATTCGACCCAAACACCGATTTTCTGGCTGTCTTTATAACGTCCTTCCTGCCATTTGGATTCAGGAGCGTAGGAAGCGTCTTTTTTATCTCTGCCGTAAAGTGTCCATGGACCTTGTCTTTTACCTGATGCGTCTACAGTATTCACACTATCCCCGGCAGCAGCGTATGCATACCCGGAAATCGAGACGATAAACAGCAGTAAGAGCGTAATTTTTTTCATCTGTCGGCTGTTTGCGGGACTAAAGCCCCGTTCAACTTTGTTAAATTTCTTCAAGTTTACCACAAATCACGCCATTAAGTTGCGCAACTTCGATTAATTCCAATAATAATGCGACGAATAAGGAAAAAGGAGAATGGTGGTTAATCTTATGGTCTTGTACGGTAAGGCAGGGTCAGGGTTTCAGATTTTAACAGTGTTTTTTTGCAATTGTATGAGCATATCCGCGCTCATTGTTGATAAATTAAACTCCGGTTTCCATCCCCAGTCTTTCCTGGCTTCCGAATCATCGATGCTGGCCGGCCATGAATCCGCTATTTGCTGGCGGAAATCCGGTTTGTAGCTGATTTTGAATTCCGGGATCGATTTGCGGATCTCTTCGGCGATATCTTTTGGTGAAAAGCTGAAACCGGACAAGTTGTAAGCTCCGCGGATTTTGATCTTTTCTGCCGGCGCTTCCATAATTTCGATCGTCGCACGGATGGCGTCCTGCATGTACATCATCGGCAGCACGGTATTCTCCGACAAAAAACATTCGTAAGACTTGTTCTTCAAAGCTTCATGAAAAATATGAACTGCATAATCGGTTGTTCCACCGCCAGGCGCCGATTTCCAGCCGATTAATCCCGGGTAACGAAGGCTGCGGGTATCCACGCCATGTTTTTTGAAATACCATTCGCACCAGCGTTCACCGGTTTGTTTGCTGATTCCGTAAACGGTGCTTGGCTCGATAACGGTGTATTGCGGTGTGTTTTCGCGCGGCGTGGTCGGACCGAACACTGCGATGGAACTTGGCCAGTAGATCTTCTTAATATGTCCTTCGCTGGCCAGCTCGAGCACATTAAAAAGACTTTCCATATTGAGCTTCCAGGCAAACATCGGCTTTTGTTCCGCAGTGGCAGAAAGCATTGCAGCAAGCAAATAAACCTGGGTGATCTTATGTTTTTTAATGAGTTCGAATAATTTCACTTTATCCAGCGCATCCAATGTTTCAAACGGACCGCTTTCCATCACTTCCTTCGCCGCAGTTTTCAAATCGGACGCCACCACATTATCGTTCCCGTATTTCGAACGTAATTCCATCACCAATTCCGTCCCGATCTGACCGGATGATCCGATTACAATTATTTTTTCCATTCAATGGTTGTTTTAGAGAGAAGGTGCTAAAGTTAGGGAGAATCTTTAAAAAAAATTGGGACGAGGGGGGCGTGGGGACGAGGGACGGGTGACAAGGAATTGGGAAAAATAATTTGTTGAAGACTTGGGAAGAAAAAATTATAAGGATATGAGACTTTGTTTTGTCAGCATTAATTCGCCCCCCGCCCCCTTTTCGCCCCCCGTCTCCTTTTCGTCTTGCGTC
>JBKJMR010000069.1:0-5272 GCA_046596275.1 Bacteroidia bacterium
GAGATTTTGTTTGCATGGCCACCAGTCTTTTGCGCCATATGGTTCTGATAACGTCCACAAAACAGGAGTTCCTGCATGCATGCTTGTATCAAAAGAACCGAATCCGGTTGTTGCAGGTGCTCCCTGGTAAAATACGGTGACGGAATCAACACTGGATGTGGGCAGGGCAGAAGGAAAATTTACATTCAGAATTTCAAGGTTGTGCGTAAACGAAATGTTTGCACCATGATAGCTTACACTGTCTACCTGCAAGGAATCTGAAAGATCGAATTCCATTTGAGTGATAGTCGCATTCGGTATAAAGTGTGTAGTTACTTTTCCGTTGATATAATAAACCGCAGGATCAACATTCCATTCGCAGCGGTGATAAATAAAATCTGAATTATTAATAGCCTGGACCTGCGGTGCAATGCGGTTTTGTCCTAATCCTTTTTGTTCAATATCCGAAATAAGTTGTAATTCACTCTGCGAAAAAAGTGAAACAGAAATGAAGCAGACGAAAAAGAGAAATATCTTTTTCATATGAATGGCTTATTGAACAGTTACCGAAACAGAACAAGTTCCGAGCGGATTTCCATTATGCTCTACGCTCAGCATAACATTATAAACGCCCGGCTGACTGTACCTGTGATTCGCATAATAGGTATTTGTGGTATTAAAATCACCGTCACCAAAATTCCACGAAAATTTCCATCCTGAACCATCTTGCGAAGATTCAAAACGGATATCTGTTTGTGTCGTAGGATTTGCCGGTGTTGCGGTGATTGATAAGGTTGTTCTTTCCTTATTGCAGGAAAAAGAAACAGATACAATTATGACGAGAATAAAAACGAAAAAAGGTTGAATACGCTTTTGCATAGGATTGATTTCTTCTCTTAAAGATACTCAATCTTATTGAAATATTTTCTGAAGGTTTATTAGCTACAAAGGCACGAAGAAATTTTTTTGCCTTCGTGCCTTTGTAGCTAACCTTGTTTTTAAACTTAATACGTCATTCCCAGATTGTAGAAAACAAATGCCCAGATATCAGCAAACTCTTCAATCTGTTTATCTGTAGGTTTTCCTGAACCATGCCCGGCGTTTTTGTCAATGCGGATAAGAACGGGATTATCGCCTTGCTGTTTTGCCTGCATGGTTGCTGCAAATTTAAAAGAATGCGCAGGAACAACACGGTCATCATGATCGCCGGTGGTGATGAGCGTTGCAGGATAAGCAGTTTCTTTAATGCGATGCAATGGAGAATATTTATAAAGACATTTAAATTCTTCTTCATTTTCGCTGAGGCCATAATCGCTCGACCATGCACGACCGATGGTGAATTTATCGTAACGCAACATATCCATAACGCCAACCATCGGGATACAAACTTTAAAAAGATCAGGACGCTGCGTTTCGACTGCACCAATAAGCAATCCGCCATTTGAACGTCCCTGCACAGCCAGCTTTTCTTTGCTGGTATATTTTTCCGCGATCATATATTCAGCTGCTGCGATAAAATCATCGAACACATTTTGTTTATTGCATTTGATTCCGCCCTGATGCCAGGTTTCTCCATATTCATCACCACCGCGAATATTCGCCACACAATAAATTCCACCCGATTCTAAAAACACAGCGCGGTCTGTGCGGAACTCCGGTGAATAGTGTGAAGTGAATCCGCCATAACCAAAAATGAAGCAGGGATTGTTTCCATCAAGCTTGATTCCTTTTTTGTGCGTGATGAACATCGGAACTTTTGTGCCGTCTTTGCTGGAATAAAAAACCTGCTTTGTTTCATAATCATCCGATTTGAAATCTACATTCGGCTAAAAGTACAATGTTGAAACTTTCGTATTCATATTGTACTTATAAATTGAAGCAGGAGAAGAGAACGTTGAAATACCAATGAAAACAAGACTGTCATCCTTATCGCTGCTCAATTCACTTACCGAACACATTGTTTCTGTTGGAATGTCACCAAGCTTCTTTCCTTGTTTGTCGTAGATCATCAATTGTGATTTTACATCAACAAGATAGTTTGCAATGTATTTATCACCTGCGATAGAAACACCTGCGAGATTGCTTTTTGTTTCCGGAATTAATGTTTTCCAGTTTGATTCTTCCGGCTTGTCAAAATCTACTTCCACCAATTTATAATTCGGCGCACCGTGATTGGTGCGGATGATCATTTTTCTTCCGATTATTTCCAACACACCATAATCGTCGGATTTTTCTGTGAGATCAACAATCGTTTTGAATTCAGATTTCGGATCGCTGAGATCTTTTACCATTAAACCATTTCCGCTTGTAAATTCTGAAGAATAAACGATTAGCCATTTTTGATCATCCGTTACTTCACCGCCGAACATGCGATTCGGATGTGCATCATCTTTGTAAATGAGCACATCTTTATCCTGCGCATCACCAATCTTATGGTAATATAATTTCTGGTTGGTATTCGCAGAAGAAAGCTCTGAACCTTTCGGCGCATCAAAACGTCCGTAATAAAATCCATCACCTTTCCACGATGCTCCCGAAAACTTGATCCATTTCAAATGATCATCAAGCAATTTTCCGGTTGCGATTTCCATCACATAAAATTCTTCCCAATCCGAACCTGCTTTGCTGATTCCATATTGCATATATTTTCCATCACGCGAAACTTCTGTACCTGCCAATGAAGCAGTTCCATCTGTAGAAAGCTTATTCGGATCAAGCAATAATTTGCCTTCGCCGTTCAATCCTTCTTTATAAAAAAGCACCGATTGATTTTGCATCCCGTCATTCCGCGAATAGAAATAACGTTTTCCTTTCAGATAAGGCGCGCTCATCTTTTCGAAATTCCAGATCTTACGCAAACGATCGCGGATCTTGTCACGGAAAGGAATTTGCGCTAAATAATTTTGTGTCACAGCATTTTCTGCATCCACCCATTTTTTTGTCGAATCTGAATTATCATCTTCCAGCCAGCGGTACGGATCGGGAACTTTTATTCCGAAATAGGTATCAACTGTATCGACTGTCCTCGTAACCGGATAAGCGATTTTTTTGTTTGATGATTCATTTTTAGGAGTGCAGGAAGCAAAGGCAATCACTGCAATGATCAGGATAAAACTTTTCATGGGTTGGTTTAGTGGTTTTGGAAGAAGTAAAAATAAACTATTTGGGCATTACATGAAGGAAGAATGACAGGAGGATGAAAATCGGGCTCGGTGGACTCCTGTGGCTGACAGTGGTTTAAAATTTGTCGGAAAAGCTGTAAACTTAGGGGTGGAAAAAATCACTATCGCTTCAACCGGTCGCATTGCTTATGGCGTGGCAACGAAGGAACTTGCACTTGCCGGCTCTGCGATTGTAATTGCCGGAACTAAAAAGAAAAGCAATGCATAAGGGCAGAACAGGTTTTAGCTTGAGATTTCTCTATATTTTTACGCTCCAATAATAAAATTATGTCAGAAGAAGCAGCAGCAACACAAGACGAAAGCAAAGCTCCTAAAAAAGTGATTGCGCCGATAAAAAAGCAAATCGTTTATCGTTTGGTGAACGGAGAGTTTGATGATTTCGCGGAAGCTGAAGCGATGGATAATCCTGATTTTTACAAGATCTTTCACCGGGAAATGATGAAGGATGGTCAGCTGATCTTTGAAGTGGAATATGATGATGACGGAATAGAATTGCATAAAACTGTCAATACATTTGATGATAAAGGAAAAGTAAGCACGCTTGAAATTTATAATGAAGGTGCGCTGGCGGAAAAAATCATTTATGAGCGTGATGAAAAGGGAAATGTGCTGAAAGAAACACGGCAGTTCGACGAAGGATTTCCGCTGACAACATTTTTTAAATACGATAGCGAAGGAAGAACAATTGAATTGCGTGTGGATGATAGCGATGGAGAATTGCAGAAACGAGAAACTTTTGTTTACCATCCGGTGTGGAATGATAAAGTTGTAGCGCATGAAGTATTTGATGAAGAAGATAACCTCTCGTTGAAGGAAGAGAATGAGTGGGAGGAAAGGGATGGTGAGGTGAAAGCGAAGAAATTTATTGTCAATGATTATCCGCTTGATCGTTATCGCCGCACTGAATTTTTTGATCCGCGCAAGCGTGAGGATAATATTGCGATGGCCACATTCAATGAAAAAGAAAAGGTTATTGAATATGTGAAAATTTTATTTGATGAAAAGGACCGGGATCTGGAAGAGCATTCCATCTCTGTGAATGATTCAGATAATTTTATCGTGTATTATACCTACGATGAATTGGACCGCGTGATCTTACAAGAACAACATCAGCGGGATAAGATCATCAGCAAGATTAACCGGCGCTTCGGTGAAAATGCATTAGCGGAATTGATTGGGATCAGATCGTTCTCGAGAGGAATGTATGTGGATAAGTTTGAATATGAATTTTACCAGGATTAATTCTCCTCGTTCAAATTCTTATTCACATTCTCCAGCATCGCAATCATTTCCTTCATTTTTGTTTCCTGCTTTTTAATTATTCGCGGACGGAAGTAAAACCAGTTTAATGCAATCCACGCAAACGTAATTCCGTATGTAAGCATGGCACCCCACATGGGCATTCGCATAGCGTATTCAATCATGTAAAGCGAAATTCCTAAAGTAAGCAGCAGGAAATACATAGTTAGCATCGTCTTCTGTAAAAATTCCTGCTTCTGCTGCAAGCGAATAAATTGGGCAAGATATTCTTTCGCGCTGTACGACGTGTTGCTTTTAAACAGACTTTTATTCATCACGTTTGTTACGGTTACAAATACCGCCATCGCTATGATCGTTAGCACAACTCCAAGCTTCGTCGTGATCATTTGCGGATCGAAATAAATGATGATCGCAATAATAAAAACGGATGTTGCGAACAGCATTAAATTCATCGCGATTAATTTATTGCGCGTTTTCTTTTTCAGCTGCATTGCTTTTTGTAACACGATCTTCGAATCAGGAATCTCAGTGGATTGCTGATTCCATAAAGATTTAAAATGGCTATCGCTGCTCATATCGCTTAAATTTTTCTGTGAGCTTTTCTTTTATACGGTGAATTTTTACGCGAACGTTTGATTCCGATATCCCGACGATCTCCGCAATATCAGCTTGCTTAATATCTTCCAGCTCTAATGAAATGATGATTCTGTCCACTTCATTCAGCTCAGCAATGCACTTATAAAGAAAGCTGATCTGCGCTTCGTTCGAATTATCCTGCTGCATTTCTAACTGTTCAGGCAATTCTGACTTAAGCATTCGTTTATGCTTCTCCAGCTGACGCAGACATTGAT
>JBKJMR010000314.1:0-4700 GCA_046596275.1 Bacteroidia bacterium
ATTACCGATATATATAAAAGGTCTTTTTTTAACGGATTCTTCAAATGTCATTGTTTGTATCATTTCGGTTTTATAAGGTTGAGGGTCTATGCTGTCCATTGGTATTTGGTTTGCAATTCTATTATTCTATTTTTTCAACCAACATTTCACTTCCATCTACACCAGAATATGTAATCGTCATTTTGTTAGTGTCAAATGTCCACTTTTCAACGCCACTTGCGGCTAAACCTTTTGACATTTCAATATAGTCTGTTTCTCCTTGTTCGTGTAAACTTAACTGCTTGAGAAACTCTTGCTGGTTGCATGTGGATGCAATTGGAAAATTTTTGTGTTCAGCAGCAGAAATGACTTTGTAATTATCCTTTCCATAATATTCCGAATGTCCGTCTAATATGAATGAATCATATTTCTCAACCCCGATCTTATTCAACACAAATAAATAGTCGGCTAAGGTTGATTGTTTGCCAATGATATCGTGAATGACGTTGATTTGATCAAGTGTGAACATCGGTGTTCTTGTTAACTAAATTCTTCTTTCTTTCCGTTTACAAAGTTATTATATCTGCACAGACGTAAAATATATTCGTATTTTGGTTGTAGCAAATCCCTTCCCGAATGAAAAAACTTTTCCCCAAACTCAACATAAAGCATTCCGTCTTTTTAATTCTACTTGCCAATTTTATTTTCAACACCAGCCACGCGCAAGTTTTCTGGACTGAGAATTTTAATAATGGCTGCACCGCAAATTGTCCTGCTACAACATACGTTGGTGCAAACGGTGCATGGACGCAAACCATCTTAGGGCCTGAAGGCGCTGATCCGAATACCTGGTATGTGAGCTGCGCGGAAAATGGGCATACACCTGCGGTTTGCGGATCGGGTTGTGTTGCTGCTGCGCCTACTGCAACGCTTGCGACTTTGCACCTTGGTTCGAATCAAAATTCGCTTGGTGATATTGGTGCGGCGTACGATGCTGGCGGACTTTGCGGTTTCTGGACTTGCCCGCAAACTAATCGGCGTATTGAATCGCCAACAATTAATTGCACAGGACAATCTACCATCACACTTGCATTCAACTACATTGAAAACGGATCAAATCCTACTGACGATGCGTCTGTTTGGTATTTCAATGGCGCAACCTGGGCACTATTGACAAATACTGCTATTACACCTGTTAATTGTCCTGGCAGCCAGGGAAGATGGACCGCGTTTTCAGCAGTGCTTCCTGCATCGGCGAATAATAATCCGAATGTGAAAATCGGTTTTCTCTGGATCAATAATGATGATGGAGTTGGAACTGATCCATCCTTTGCAGTAGATGATATTACACTTTCTGTTGCATCGAGTCCTACGCCTGTTGCTGCGATCACTGCAAGCGCAACAAACGTTTGTGTCGGAACACCTGTCAATTTTACTGATGCATCAACAGGAAATCCAACCAGCTGGTCATGGACATTTCCTTCAGGTACTCCTCCTTCCTCAATATCACAAAATGTAACAGGAGTAACATGGGCCGCTGCGGGAACTTATACCGTTACATTAACTGCAACAAATGCGAATGGAAGCACAAGTGCTACTGTTGTCATTACTGTGAACGCAGCTCCTACAGTTACTGCAACGGCAAATCCAACTGCAATTTGTGTTGGTCAATCTTCCACATTAACGGGCGGTGGTGCTTCAACGTATGTTTGGAATCCGGGAAATTTATCCGGCACATCCGTTGTTGTTTCACCAGTGACCACAACAACTTATACTGTAACCGGAACAAGTGCAGCAAATTGCACCAATACAGCAACGGTAACAGTTACGGTTGATCCATTACCAACTGTTACAGCTACTGCAAGTCCGACAGTAATTTGTGTTGGACAAACTTCCACATTAACTGGCAATGGCGCTTCAACGTATGTTTGGAACCCCGGAAATTTATCAGGCACTTCAGTCGTTGTTTCACCGGCGGTAACCACAACATATACTGTAACAGGAACAAGCGCCGCTGGTTGTACAAATACAGCACAGGTTACGGTAACAGTAAATTCCTGTCCCGGACCTATTGCAGCATTTACCGCAAGCGCAACTTCAGTTTGTATTGGTGATTCAATTGATTTCACAGATGCATCAACAGGAAATCCGACAAGCTGGAACTGGACATTTCCATCGGGAACTCCTGCTGCTTCTACTTCGCAAAATGTAAATGATGTTTATTGGACAATAGCAGGAAGTTATACGGTCACATTGACTGCTACAAATGCAAGTGGAAGCACAAGCGCAACACAAGTCATCACAGTAAATCCTGCACCGAATATTATTGTTACTGCAACACCTTCTACCATTTGTGTCGGGCAGAATTCTACGCTTAATGCATCAGGCGCTTCCACTTATGTATGGAATCCCGGAAATTTAACCGGCGCATCGGTAGTCGTTTCTCCTGCAAGCACAACAACGTATACTATTACCGGAACAAGCGCAGCAGGTTGTTCGAATTCTGCGCAGGTAACTGTTATTGTTCAGGCATGCAATGTGCCACAGGTTGCGTTCTTTGCCAACGATACTACTTTGTGTGTCGGCGATTGTATTGATTTCACTGATCAAAGCTCAGACTCGCCGGTAAGCTGGAACTGGACATTCAGCGGAGCATCAACAGGTGCATCTACCTTACAAAATCCGACAAACATTTGTTATCCTGCAGCAGGAACCTTTGCAGTAACGCTCGTCGCAACAAATGCAAACGGAAGCGGCACGCTTACTAAAACAGGATACATTGTTGTAAATCCACCGCCACCGGCAGATGCAGGAAATAATGCATCGATCTGTACAGGGCAATCCACCACTTTGATTGGTTCTGGTGGAACAACATACAACTGGCAACCCGGAAATTTATCGGGGAACAGCGTTTTAGTTACGCCTCCATCTACAACAACTTATACGCTTACAGTAACCGATGCAAATGGCTGCACAGCAACAGATGTTGTAACGATCACCGTTGCTCCGTGTGCAAGTCCGGTTGCTGCATTAAGCGTTAGTGATAATACAATCTGCGAATCGACCTGTATTGATTTTACAGACAACAGCACCGGCACACCAACGGGCTGGTCGTGGAGCTTTCCGGGTGCAACTCCATCAACTTCTACGCAGCAAAATCCAACCAACATTTGCTACAACGCTGCAGGAAATTATAATGTAACGCTGATTGTAACAAATGCTTTTGGTTCGGATACGATCGTTATGACGAATGCAGTTTCAGTTGGCGCAGCTCCTACAGTTGATGCTGGTCCATTCGTAACTATTGCAATTGGAAACAGCACGCAGTTGACAGCAACAGGAGGAAGCGGCAGTTACATCTGGTCGCCGCCAACAGGATTAAGCAGCAGCACAACTCAGAATCCGCTTGCATCACCAACTGTGACGACAACTTACACGGTAAATTATTCAGATGGTTTCGGATGTACGGCATCTGATACTGTAACGGTAGAAGTGATCGAAGCGTATTCGATTTTTATTCCGGGCGCGTTTTCGCCTAATGGAGATGCAACAAATGATGTGTTGTTTGTGCGTGGCGCAGGTATCAAAGAACTTTCATTTATTGTCTTTGATCGTTTCGGAGAAAAAGTTTTTGAAAGTTCATCTGTCAATGATGGCTGGGATGGAACTTTCCGAGGCAAGGATATGAATACAGGGATTTATGTTTGGTATGTGAATGCAGTTTTTTATAACGGAACCACACAAACATTAAAAGGCGATGTCTCACTTGTGCGATAAACAGAAAAATATGAAACAAATTCTCCTCACACTTTTTTCTGTCGCAACGCTTGGAACACTAAGCGCACAGGATGCTCATTATTCCATGTTCACCATGTCGCCGCTTACATTAAACCCGGCGCTTACCGGAAATTTCAAAGGCGATTTACGCATTGTGAATAATTACCGGATGCAATGGGGCAGCATCGCAAAACCGTACACGACGTATTCCTTCGGCGGTGATATGCCATTGAAGCGAAGAGACCGCCGTAAATTAAGTCCTGATTATTTTGCTGTTGGTTTAAATGTCAATGTCGATAAAGCAGGAAGCACGAGCTTGAAGAATAACCAGGTTGTTGCTTTAGGATCTTACAATAAATCGCTTGACGGAACGGGAGCAACATTTTTTTCTATTGGTTTCCAGGCAGGCGCAAACCAGCACAGCATTAATCTGGGTGCAACAAGCTGGGACCGGCAATTTGATGGATTGGCTTATGATCCGGCAATTTCTTCAGGCGAAAGCAATGCTCCCAATGATAATTATATCTACGGTGATTTTGCAACGGGTATTGCGATTACTGCAGTAGGAAATGAACGTTTCAAAATGAAAGGTGGGATTTCTGTAGCTCATTTGAATCGTCCACAGGTTAATTTTCTTGGTGGCTCCGACAGATTGTTTATGAAATTCGGATTGCATTATGCTGCGCAGATTGCATTGGGACAAAATTCAAATGCATGGCTGCTTCCGCAAATTCAAGTCATACAACAAGGACCTGCGCGTTTGATTAACATGGGAGCAGGAGTGAAGTTCCAGCTGCAGGAACGTTCGCATTACACCAAATACCAGAATGATCGTTCATTTTCTATTGGTGGAATGTACCGGTTGGGTGATGCAATGTCGGCACCAGCACGGATCGGAACGGCGCGCGCGGGGCGGGCATTTCGGTGACATGGGCGACGGCGAC
>JBKJMR010000469.1:0-2572 GCA_046596275.1 Bacteroidia bacterium
TCTTCACTTTTTGTTTTTCAGAAAATAATGGAAATACGAATTGCAAAAGGCGAATCGGCTGCCAAAGCAAAAAAATATATTGAAGGAAAAATAAAAAGCGATGTGCTTTCGCTTGCCGATGGTGTAGTGAAAGTCGGAAGCGTTCCTACCAAACATTATATCGGCGAAGAATTTGAATCGTTGCTCCGGCAATTTAAAATGGAAGCCGTCGAACGAAATAAATTAGAATACGATTGGGACACCGAATTGGAAAATCCACCAAAAGGATTGAAAGGACCTTTTCCGTTTGATTGGATGTTTGTTGCGAGAAAAAAGTGACGGGTCACAGGTGGCAAGCGGGCCTTCCAATTTTATTTTTCCTTGAACATTGTACATTGCTAGTTTGGCATTGAACATTTTTCTCCCATGAGAATTTCTCTTTGCACGGAACAAACAATGTCAAACAAACAATGTTCAATGAGCAAGTGATACAGAAAAAAGAATCTTAATACACCAATCACTAATCACCTACAACCAATCACCCCCAACCAATCACCAATCACTTTTCCATTTGCATATCTTGATCTAAATCGGTAAAATTATACTCTTATTCGCCTAAAATCCCACCGAATCACTGCTATACTGACCCCGCATGAAAGCATTACCATTCAAAATTCCCATACCCGGAGAATCGTCTATTGTTGTTGAAGAAGAAATTCAGCAGCATTTTTATACCTATTTGCATCAGCACCAGGAAGTGCAGTTGACGTGGATTTTGAAAGGCGAAGGAACAATGCTGGCCGGAAATTACACTGGACATTTTGGCTCGGGCGATATTTATTGGCTTGGTCCCAATCAGCCGCATGTGTTTCGTTGCGATCCGGTTTATTTTCAAAATAAAAATTGGTTAAAGGCACAATCCATTTCTGTTTATTTCGATGTGTCAGAAACGCGGCAGAATTTATTATCGGTGCCTGAGCTGGAAACGTTGAGACAGTTTTCAATTCGTTCAGTAAAAGGTTTTCGCATCGAGCCTGAAAATTATGTTGCAATGACAGAAGCATTTTTGCGCGTGCGTGTGCAGCAAGGTTTGCCTCGACTCACTGCATTTCTTCAGCTCATCGATCTTGTTTTAAATCACAGCACGCATTTCCCATTGTCCGATGAAGAAGTCGGCCCCGATCTTTCTGAAAAAGAAGGAACACGCATGCATGCTATTTTCGATTTTACACTGAAGAATTTCGATAAAGAAGTCAGCGTGAGTGATGCTGCTGCGGTAGTTCACATGACGCCCGAAGCATTTTGTCGTTTCTTCAAAAAGCACACACGAAAAACATACGTTACATTTTTAAATGAAGTGCGTGTAGAAAAAGCCTGCCGCAAATTAAAATCGCCGGATGATAAATTGATTGCAGAGATTGCTTATTCGTGTGGATTCGGAAATGTTTCTCACTTCAATCGTGTGTTCAGAAAAGTTACGGGAAAAACGCCGAGAGAATATCAAGCGCATGCAGCTGCGAGAGTGAAAAGGTAAGCCTTCGATACATCTCGTCAAATTAAATATTTATTTTCAAATCCAGTGATGCTATTGACGAGACACTCAGGCTGACAATTCAAATACAGAACTATTTTTTAATCTTGCAAAGACGAGATGTAATCAGGAGCTATTCCCGCTTTTCGCGCTACGTGGTAGCTTGCTGCAATCGGGGCTAAAAAAAACTTCATTTTTAATCTGCGCCATCTGCGTAATCTGTGGCAAATGATTGAATGACATTTCTCAGGATCACCTCAACTTCATCCGCCTTATTAAAGACCATTAAATGTCCGCCGCCTTTGATGATCACATCTGCTTTATTATTTTTTAATGGAAGCAATTTGTCATCATCACCGTGAATGTGAAAAAGATCCGGAATTACACTTTTGTTTTTCCAGTTTAGTATTTGTTCTACCGACCATTTCAAAAGATACACGTCAGCATCTTTTATAATTCCTGCCAACAGCTTTTTATCAGCCTCGCTTTTTGCGCCGAAGATCCAGTCCGCGCCAAAATTCGAAAACTTTAAAAGTCCGACTGGAATAATTCTATTTGCTTTTAGCCTTCCAACATAACGGAAATACCAGGGAAGGTTTTTTGAAGAAGTTATGCTTGAAATAATAATTGTTGCGACCGGATTTATTTTCTTCGCTACTTCCTGCGCAATCATTCCGCCAAAAGAAAGTCCCAAAAGAATAATTGGCTTCGAACGATCCATCTCTTTTAATAAACGTTCAATATATTCTTCCAACTTTTCTTTGCGCAAGGGAATTTTCCATGCAATGTGATGTACATCTACATTTTCCGGAAAGTGAATGTTCCTGAAGATGCGTTCGTCAGTAGCAAGTCCGCTGAAGATGTATAGAACTGGCTTTTGCATTTGTAATTACAAAGAGATTTTCTCAAACGTGTTTTGCCACATAGCACAGAGGCACAGTAAAAAATAGCATTGAATTCTAATTTGCACATTTACACATTTGAAATTTGCAAATTTATTACTTCCCATTAAAATTCGTCATCGTCAATCCCAACCCAATTGTTCCAAACGCTCTTATTGCA
>JBKJMR010000666.1:0-2511 GCA_046596275.1 Bacteroidia bacterium
GGTTTTTCGACTGGCCGAAAAGATTGCGGTTAATTGTGTTGATTCATCATATAGCTTCGCTATGGATTCTTTTCTTATCATACCACTTTCTTCGAGCACTTCTAACCAAAAGCAGGTTTCGTCGGCCTCTTCTTCGACAATTGCAAGCTTTGAAATAAAGTCTGCAGCAGAACGCGCACGACACACCGCACGATAATTCGCACCAACAGAAGTGGCACAACGAATAAGCTGTTTCTTAATAATAAACCCTTCATCATTCTTAGGCAACGTTTTAGAAAAATGAATAGCATTAATTGCAAAGAGTTTTGTCCTTTTCTTCAAATCTTCCGAAGTCATTGTTATAGTTTTAGTTTTATTTTTTTCCTTTTAATTTTTTTTAATTGATATCAATTTCCCAGTTACCAGATTACCAGATTATCAGATCCCCCTACCCGGCCCAGTTCTCTCTGTCAAGACTTCTATATTGTATTGCCTCTGCCAGATGTTGCGATTCAATGCCTGGTGATCCTTCTAAGTCTGCTACAGTTCTTGCTACTTTTAAAATTCTATCATACGCTCTCGCAGATAAGCCGAGTCGTTCCATTGCAGTTTTTAAAAGTTGTTGTCCCGCTTCGTCGATGCGGCAGACGTCTCTTAATAAGCTTGCATTCATTTGTGCGTTCGAATAAATTCCTTCCATGCCTTCGAAACGTTTGAGCTGGATCAAGCGTGCTTTTACTACGCGTTCACGGACAACTGCGCTCGATTCTGCAGGACGGCGATCGGTGAGCTCGCTGAATCCGACCGGTGTTACTTCGATGTGAATGTCGATACGATCGAGCAGCGGACCTGATAAACGATTTAAATATTTCTGCACGCCACCGGGAGGACAGACGCATTCTTTTTCGGGATGGTTGTAATAGCCGCACGGACATGGATTCATCGAAGTGACGAGCATAAATCCAGCAGGATAAACAACCGTAAATTTCGCGCGTGAAATGGTGACGATGCGATCTTCGAGTGGCTGACGCATTACTTCGAGCACAGAACGTTTGTATTCCGGCAATTCATCGAGAAATAAAACACCGTTGTGCGCAAGTGAAATTTCTCCGGGCTGCGGATTCGAACCGCCGCCAACCAAAGCAACATCCGAAATCGTATGATGCGGCGCGCGGAAAGGACGCGTTGTGACAAGTCCCGCATTCTTCGAAGTTTTTCCTGCAACGGAATGAATCTTTGTTGTCTCCAATGCTTCATCCAACGTCATCGGCGGAAGAATTCCGGAAAGCCGTTTCGCAAGCATCGTTTTACCAGCGCCGGGCGGACCAACCATTAAAATATTATGTCCGCCCGAAGCAGCGATCTCTAATGCACGTTTGATATTCTCCTGGCCTTTCACATCCGAGAAATCAACATCGAATGTATTTCCCGGTTTAGAAAATTCTGCTTCAAGATCAATTTTCACAGGCAGCGCATCCGAATTCCCTTCGAAGAAGCTGATCACATCCGAAATATGCGACATGCTGTAAATATTTATTCCTTCCACAACAGCAGCTTCCTTCGCATTTTCAGCAGGAAGAATCACGCCTTTAAAACCGGATGCCTTCGCATGAATCGCCATCGGCAAAGAGCCGCGCACAGGGCGCAAAATTCCATCAAGCGAAAGTTCACCCATGATCACGTAATCAGAAATATCATCCGCGAGTAATTGTCCGGATGCGCAAAGGATTCCCATTGCAATCGGAAGATCATACGAAGAACCTTCCTTGCGGATATCTGCAGGTGCGAGATTGACAGTGATTTTCTTTCCGGGAATTTTGAAGCCGTTATTTTTTAATGCCGCGTCGATGCGTTGTTGGGATTCTTTGACGGCGCTGTCGGGGAGACCGACGATGTGAAAGTTGATACCGGTGTCGATGTTTACTTCGACGGTTACAGTTGTTGCGGAGATGCCGTATACGGCGCAGCCGAAGGTTTTTATTAAACTCATGAGGTGGGTTTATGAATAAGATGTGGAACTAAAAAACTGCTAATTTGATATTGTGCTTACTGTGAAAAATAGGGTGATGTAGTTGTGTGATGGTGTTTTTGTGGGGGGCAAATGAAGGGGAAATTTTTGAGGAAAGGAAATGTTTGTGGGAGGTTAAACGGAGTTAAGTGTTTGTAAACGTTTGCAAACGTTTGTTGTCGGGTAATGGGTTTGGTGGGTGGGGAATATGGGGTATGTTTGGGGGGGGAATGAAGTGGACTGCAAATCGAACCCGACAGCAATATCATTGGCACTTAAAAAACATACAATGACAAAAACGATTGAAAAACTTATTACGCCAGACGATAAAACAATTGACTTGGTATTTAGTACATCGAGTTCCTATTATATTGATATTTATCAAAGGGAATATAAATGGACACATAAACAAGTTCAGACTTTGCTTAACGACATACAAGTTCGTTTCGACATAGGAATTATCAGGGAAACGGACCCGAAACGTATCAGAGAAGATGTTCTTGGAAATTTCGAACCTTATTTTG
>JBKJMR010000093.1:0-3184 GCA_046596275.1 Bacteroidia bacterium
TAAGGGATGGAACGAAGATGATCCATTTCGCCAGAGTGCCGTAATCGCTTATTATGCAATTTTTTCGTTGCCTGCACTTTTAGTTTTAATCATTAACATCGCTGGTTTTTTCTTTGGAAAAGAAGCTGTAAGCGGTGAAATATCCATCCAGGTAGAAGGGGTAATGGGAAAAGAAACTGCTGAACAGATTAGCGGGATCGTTGCAAAAGCAAGTGAAGTAAAAGCCGGAATCATTTCAAGCATCCTAGCCATCCTGACAATTCTTTTCGGTGCAACGGGTGTATTTGTGCAGCTGCAAAAAACATTGAACCAGATCTGGGATGTAAGACAAAAAAAAACAAAAGGGTTTTCGAAAATGCTGAAGACACGCTTGTTTTCATTCGGATTAATTATGTCAATTGGTTTTCTTCTCTTAATGTCGCTTGTGGTCAGCACGCTATTGGCTGCATTCAGTGAGTGGCTGAAAGGAAACTTGCCCGATATTGTTGCCTATTTGTTTTTTGCCATTGAATTCCTGGTATCAATGGCAGTGATCACGATACTTTTTATGCTGATGTTTAAAATTCTTCCTGATGTGCGAACACGATGGAAAGATGTGGTGACCGGATCAGTGCTTACAGGTTTGCTTTTTATGCTGGGTAAATACGGGCTGAGCATTTATTTTGGTAAAGCAGATCCTGCCTCTGCGTATGGTGCCGCCGGATCAGTTGTATTGATATTATTATGGGTTTCTTATTCGTCAATGATCCTGTTTTTTGGCGCAGAGTTTACAAAACAATATGCGTTATATCATGGGCACAAAATACTTCCTACATCAGCCGCTGAAAAAATTTCATCCGAACAGGATCCTGATGAGGCAATGAAAGGCGCAAACAGGCCGGGCGCTGTATCAGGGAAATTTTAGCAGCGAAAACGGAAGAATCAAGAAATAAAGAGACAGGAAAACTTTTTTGTTGTTACCCTTAAAAAAAAACTCCGCTTCATGTGCGGAGTTTTTTATTGATAGACATACTCGCATCAAAAATATTTCGGAAGATAAATTTTAAACAGGCTCTAAGCCAAAGCGATTTTATGTTCAGCCCTGCTTATCTTATGATATAAAGTATAGGACAAGAATAAAAATGTAAACGGAAGGATCATCGTTAATGTCGGCAGCTGAAAACCTTCTACAGCAATAACGGAATACGTTGCCCCGATAAGGTCAAAGGCTAATCCTGCATATGCCCATTCTTTTATCCGCGGAAAACCCGGAACCAGAATTCCGATCACACCCAATAATTTTGCCCATCCTATAAACGGAATAAAGTATTCAGGATAGCCCAGGTGAGCAAATATAACTTTTGCCTCAGGTACAATTAAAATGTCGAAGATCGCTGAGAATAACATGAACGCCGCGAAGAGCGATGTAACGATCCAGTAAAATATTTTTGTCTTTTTCATTCTTAAGATTTTAAATTGTTTCAACGTACTTTTTAAAGTTGTTCAATATAGTCTGCCATCCTTCGCGCTGCATCTCCTCCGGATTTTCTTTCTCCGCATCAAACGTTTCTGTCACTTTGGTTTTTTCGCCTTCTTTTGAAAAGACAACAGTTACTTTTCTTCCATCACCCATTGTATAAGCAATGCGTTCATTCATTTTTACATCATCATAAATTCCGCTGAAATCAAAACCAAAGCTTCCGTCTTTCGCTTCCATTCTCGAGGTGAAGGTTCCACCCGTACGTAAATCATTTTCTGCCGACGGGCAATGCCAGTCACCCGAGGCAAAATTCCACTTTGTAATATGTTCGGGCGATGTCCACGCATTCCAAACTTTTTCTACTGGTGCATTTACGGTCGCTTCAACTGTGATGGATGTGGTTGCAGTGCTCATTTTATTTTGTTTTTAAATATTAATCATTGTCTTACTTGCAGTGACAAAGGTGCAACGTTAGGATGAAATTAACGATGGGCAAAAACGACAATTCATGGGGTTAAATACGACAATTTGCAGTGATGAAAGTGAAGGTTCATTCCACAGCCTGTGAAAATAATTCCACAATTTCTGATCAAAACCATAAGATTTAGCATGATTTCAATACCGATATGTTATGGTCCGCATATTGTTTTAAATACTGCATCATACATAACCGTAACACATTTCACTTGAATATAGACTAACCATTAAAACCATGTCCCGTGGAAAAAATAGCTGTCCAGGTAAAGAAGTTTAAATTCCCCAAAGCTCCAACCGGTATTGAAGGGTTGGATGAAGTTACAGAAGGTGGTTTTCCGAGAGGTCGCACAACATTAGTGTGTGGTGGACCAGGCTGCGGAAAAACACTTTTATCGATGCAGTTTCTTATCAAAGGAATTACTGAATACAATGAACCTGGTGTTTTTATGTCATTTGAAGAACCAGCATCGGATCTGGCGATCAATGTAAAATCACTTGAATTCGATCTTGAAAAATTAAAAGCGCAAAAGAAATTAGTGGTGGATTATGTACGTGTCGAAAGATCTGAAATAGAGGAAGCCGGTGATTATGATCTCGATGGCTTATTTATACGATTAGGTCATGCAATCGATACGATAAAAGCAAAACGAGTTGTGCTTGATACACTCGAAGCCTTGTTTTCCGGTTTGGACAACCAGGCAATTTTACGTGCGGAGCTAAGAAGACTTTTTCACTGGCTGAAATTAAAAGGGGTAACAGCGATCATCACTGGTGAACAAGGCGAAGCTTCATTAACCCGTCAGGGATTGGAAGAATATGTTTCTGATTGTGTTATTTTTCTTGATCACAGAACAACCCAACAAGTTTCAACACGTCGTTTGAAAATAATTAAATACAGGGGATCTATCCACGGCACAAATGAATACCCGTTTCTTATTGATGAGAACGGTATTTCAGTTTTGCCAATCACTTCATTAAAATTAAATAACAAAGTTTCTTCGGAAGTTATTTCTACCGGTGTTCCCGGAGTTGACGAGATGTTTAAGAAGGGCGGTTTTTTCCGTGGAAGCAATATCCTGATATCCGGAACTGCGGGCACGGCAAAAACAACACTCGCTTCTTATTTCGCTTACGCGCAATGCAAGAAAAACGAAAAGGTAATTTATTTCGCTTTTGAAGAATCACCGCACCAGCTCATCCGCAATATGCATTCAATGGGCATTGAGCTGGAAAGATTTATTAAAAAAG
>JBKJMR010000252.1:0-3074 GCA_046596275.1 Bacteroidia bacterium
CCCATTGAAACGGATGATCGTAAACAAACTCTCCTGCTTTAGAATATTCTCCGTAACGAGATGTTTCAGAACGAAAAGGCCGAATCATTTGTGAGTGACAGGTGTAACATCCTTCACGTACATAAATATCACGTCCTTCTAATTCAAGTGGTGTGTAAGGTTTCACACTTGCAAGGGTTGGAATATTTGATTTGACTAAGAATGTCGGAATGAATTCTATTACTCCACCGATCAACACAACGATCAAAGAAAAAATGAGCAGTTGAACAGGACGACGTTCGATCCAGCGATGCCAGTGTTCTTTTCCATGGATGGTGTACAGCTTTGCTAATGCAGGTGCTTCTGCTTCTTCATTTGCAAGGAATGATCCGGCCTTAACCGTTTTAATAAGATTGTAGGTCATGATGATTACACCGGCGAGATAAAGCACGCCGCCAAGTGAACGTAATGCATACATCGGTGCAAGATGTGTGACGGTATCAAGGAATGAGTTTGCAATGGTTCCGTCAGGATTAAATTCCTTCCACATCAAGCTTTGCGCAAACCCTGCCCAATACATCGGAATAGCATAAAAAAGAATTCCAAGTGTTCCGATCCAAAAATGCGCGTTGGCAAGCTTGCGTGAATATAATTGCGTGCGGAACATTCGGGGAATCAGCCAATACAAAATTCCGAAGGTGAGAAAACCATTCCATCCCAATGCACCGACGTGAACGTGTGCAACAATCCAATCAGTAAAGTGTGCAATTCCATTTACACTTTTTAATGAAAGCATCGGTCCTTCAAATGTTGCCATTCCATATGCAGTGACAGCAACCACTAAAAATTTCAATACAACATCTTCACGCACTTTATCCCATGCACCGCGTAGTGTAAGTAATCCATTGATCATTCCTCCCCACGATGGTGCAAGCAGCATGATTGAAAAAACAACTCCGAGCGATTGCGCCCAATCTGGTAATGAAGTATACAACAAATGGTGCGGACCGGCCCAGATGTAAAGAAAGATCAGCGCCCAGAAATGGATGATGGAAAGACGGTAGGAATAAACAGGACGCTGTGCCACTTTGGGAATGAAATAATACATCAATCCCAAATAAGGTGTGGTGAGAAAAAATGCAACCGCATTATGTCCATACCACCATTGTACCAGCGCATCCTGAACGCCTGCATACCAGGAATAACTTTTCATGAATGTTACCGGAATCTCAACAGAGTTTACAATGTGCAGAACTGCGACGGTAACAAATGTTGCAATGTAAAACCAGATCGCAACGTACAAATGTCTTTCACGACGTTTAATAATTGTGCCGAACATATTTATTCCGAACACAACCCAAACCAGCGTGATTAAAATATCGATCGGCCATTCTAATTCTGCATATTCTTTTCCTGATGTATAACCTAATGGAATAGTAATGACTGCGGCGACAATAATAAATTGCCATCCCCAAAAATGAAGCTTTGAAAGTTTGTCACTGTACATTCTTGCTTTGCAAAGACGTTGCAGCGAATAATAAACGCCCATGAAAATTCCATTACCGACGAATGCAAAAATCACTGCGTTTGTGTGCAATGGTCTTGTTCTTCCGAATGACGTAAATGCTAATCCAAGATTTAATTGTGGAAATACAAGATCGAGTGCAACCCATAATCCGACTGTCATGCCAATGATGCCCCAGATAATTGTGGCATACGCAAACCATTTTACAGTGGTATTATCATAAGAGAATTTTTCAATAGGTTGAGAAGAGGCCGGGCGAATTTCCGGGTTCTCTGCAACAGGCTCTGCTAATGGTGGAGAAGTGATCATATGTTAGACGAAGTTTTTTTCGGTTCCGGTTCTACAGGTAATATTGTTTTTGCTTTAGTAGATTTTAATTCATCATCGAATAACATTCTTACGGATGGCGTATAACTGTCATCAAACTGACCGTTTCTTGCAGCACGGATGAATGCGATGAGAAATCCACTGGCTACTATGAGGCTGACACTTATAAGAATGAAAATTGCGCTCATTGGGTTGGTTAAGGGAGGACTCAAAAGTATCAGTGAAAGTTTTTTTGATGCATGACCGCAGTCACTTAGCCATCATGATTAATATCATGTATTTGCTGATTTCAATCGCAAAGCAGCAACACGGACAGAAATTGTTGTGATTGCAATTACGCTGAATGAGCTGGCGGGCATGAGGATAGCTGCAATTAAAGGTGAAAGTTCTCCGCGGACGGCAAAGTAAATTCCGCACAGGTTGTATAAAACAGAAATGGCAAAAGTTGCCATCACGATTTTCCTGGCAACACCGGCGAAGGAAAGGAATTGAGGAAGCACGTTGAAATTTTTTCCATCGAGAATAGCGTCGCATGCAGGGAAAAAATTATTCATATTGTCTGAAACCGCAATTCCTGCATCCGATTGCATCAGCGCACCGGCGTCATTCAACCCGTCGCCGATCATAATTACCTTTTTCCCTTTTGATTGCAGCTTTATAATATGATCCAGCTTTTGTGCGGGAGATTGTCCAAAATACATTTCCTTTCCAAAAACGGGCGCGAGTGTTTCCTTTTCGCCGTCATTATCTCCTGAGAGCAACTGGATCGCATAATTTTTTTTCAGCTGCGCGGCAATCTTTTCGAATCCGTGGCGGTATTGGTTGTGAATAATAAATTTTCCACGCACTCTTCCATTGACCGCCAGCCAAACTTCAGAACCGGATTTTTTTGTTTGTGTTGCAGCTCCGGCAAAGTCAGCTGACCCGAGAACGTAAATATCATCATCAATAATTCCCATCAACCCTTTTCCAGGAACTTCCTGCATCGATTTTACCTTTATAGAAGTATTGAAAGAAGAAAAGGAAGAAAAAATTCTCCGGCTTAATGGATGGGAAGATTGTGCGGTAAGCGCGACAACAGCATTTATTTCATTTTTTAAAATGGTGCCATCAAAAAGAACTTGTGCTTCTCCACCGTTTGTGATTGTTCCGGTTTTATCGAAAACAATTGTATCTGCAGTGGCCAGTCGCTCAATTACCGCAGAATTTTTTAAATACAAATGTTCCCGGCCTAACCAACGCA
>JBKJMR010000350.1:0-6096 GCA_046596275.1 Bacteroidia bacterium
TTACCCAGTTACCAGATTACCAGATTCCGGGCACGGCAATGCTGATCAGCGCGGAGATTTTTGGGTATTTTGGTAATAAAATACGACAGTTGTCGTTTTATATGCGACAAATGCGTAAATTTGTGTAAGATTAAAAACCATGACAAAACCACTTGATATAAGCAGAAAGATCTCCTACAGCTCCGTAGATGATCGTAACATCCTCCAACTGATCAGCACGATTCGCCAGAGTATTAAATATGCGTTGTTCATTTCACTCGCAGAGAAAAGCCCTTTCAGCATTAATGAATGGTCGGGCTTTTTGCATATTTCAGAACGAACGATGCAGCGTTACAAAAAAGAAAAAAAATCATTTGACCCGATCTATTCAGAAAAAATTCTTGAAGTCACCCTGCTTTACAAATTCGGTGCGGATGTTTTCGGCAGCAATGAAAAGTTCAACGCCTGGCTCGAAACCAAAAACATTATGCTTGGTGGCGTAAAGCCAAAAGATCTGCTCGATAATACATTTGGCATAAGCCTGGTAAAAGACGAGCTCACAAGAATTGAATACGGCATACTTGCATGATCGTTTACCGGCTGGGTAATGAGAAGTACAAAAATGATCTGAGCGGTAAAGGAGCAGAGAAGGTTGGGGCAAGATGGAACAGCAAAGGTCTTGCAGTGGTTTACACCAGCGAATCGCGCGCGCTTTGTACAACCGAAATTGCAGTGCGCACGCCGCTGGGAAATATTCCGGTAGATTATTTCCTCACCATTATTGAAATTCCGGCTTCAATTGAAATCGGCGAAATAAAACCTTCCGATTTGCCGCGCGACTGGAAATCAATTCCGCATCCGCATTCCACACAGCTTGTCGGCGATAAATTTATTACCGCAGGAAAATTGCTCGTATTAAAAGTACCTTCTGCCGTGGTGCAAGGCGATTTTAATTACCTGATAAATCCAGCGCATAAATTAATGAGCAAGATCAAGATCATAAAAACGGAGCGTTTTGAATTTGATGAACGACTGTTTATAAAATAGTATTGGGTATTTAGTATTGAGTATTGGGACTGGGTTCAAGAATATCTGAAATTAATCTAACAAGAAATATAAGTCGTACTCAATACCCAATACTCAATACCCCGAAACTATGAACCTTCTTATTGCTGATAGCGGCTCTACAAAAACAGATTGGCGATTTATTGATGCGAATCATGGCATTCTTGCGTTTCGGTCGGAGGGATATAATCCGTGGATCGTGGAGGCGGGGCAGATCGAAGAAAGTTTGCGAAGAGAAGTGCTGGTGCAATTGGGAAATCAAAAGCCGGATGAAATTTATTTTTATGGTGCAGGATGTGGGACGCCGGAGAAAAAAAAGGTGCTGGCTGATGTACTTGCAACTGTTTTCGGAAGTGAGGCTCCTCTTCACATCGAAGTGGATACAGATCTGTTAGGCGCTGCGCGTTCGCTGTGCGGGCCTGAAGCGGGCATTGCTGCAATACTCGGCACGGGATCCAATTCATGCAGCTTCGACGGAAAAAATATTCTTGAAAATCGTCCTTCTCTTGGTTATGCGCTGGGCGACGAAGGAAGCGGCGCAGCATTGGGAAAAGAGCTGCTCAGGAAATTTCTTTATGAAGATCTTGAAATACGATTAAAGGAAAATTTCATGAAACGATTTAATTTAGACCGCGCGCAGATCCTGGATCATGTTTACAAACAACCTTTGCCGAATCGTTATCTCGCATCTTTTTCAAAATTCGTTTTTCAAAACATCGAACATCCGCAATGCACAGAAATGGTGATTGAAAACTTCCGCGAATTTTTTCTTCATCATGTTTTACGTTATCCGGATGCAAAACAATTGCCTTTGCATGTAACAGGTTCTGTCGGATTTTATTTCAGCAATTTGCTTCGCAGAGTGGCGGAGGAGCAGGGTGTAAGATTAGGAAGAGTAACTGAAACGCCGATTGCTGGATTGTTGAATTATCATATCGGGGAATAAAAATCAATATTCTCCCGATAGCTATCGGGATCAATATTCAATATCAAACGAAGATTCATTATTAAACAAAAAAAGACGAACTGAAATGTCCGTCTCTTCTTTTGTTTAATTTTTGATTTTATTTTGCGGCGTACCAGGCGTTGTACTCGTCGATGATCTCCATCATCTTCAACATACCGTAACCTTTTTCTTTGTCAGCCACTTTTTTAGCAAGCGCTTCGTTGTCGGCAACCAGTGCAGACATCTTTTTTGCGAAACCGATTCCTAGATCAGAAAGCGTTATCGGCTTTGGATTTGCAGGATCATTTGCTTTAAAAAAAAGTGTGGTTGTCGTTGCAGAACCGTCAGCATTTCTTGCTCCGTCTTCAGCGTAGAAGGTGTATTGAGCGATTGCTCCATCTTTTTCAACGAGATTAAAACGCATTGGCTTTTCCATCAAACCACCACTGTAATGAAGTGAACGGTACAATCTGTCGCCAACGAAATAGCTGTGAATTTCTTCCGGCTTAAAAGTCACCACGTCGTTGTTATCAAATTCATTCGGATAGAACTGGCATTTTTTCTGCGCTTCATAGTTATTGCCATAACGAAGAAATCCTTTTACAGTATCTCCTTTAAGTGTTACATAATAGCCCGCGTATTTTGTTCCAACGTTGAAAGAGACAACTTGCGCGCTAACTGCAAGACTTAAAAATGACAGGACAAAAATTGCTAAGATCTTTTTCATACTTTTTATTTTAGTCCTGGTTATTTATTGATAGCAGCTCTTGCTTTCATGTCTTTTTCAAGAAGATCGAGCTCTTCGAGACGCTTCTTTTCCTTTTTAGAAGGGTCAGCAGCATTCATCTTCTGGAGATGCAATTCAGCATTTGCAAAATCGCCGGTCATGATATACGCTTCAACAAGATTAAAACGTGTTTCCATTGTTACATCAGCATCAATACGTGCTTTTTTATCACCTGGATTTGATTCAAGCATTGCTTTTTCCCAAATGTCAATTGCAACTTTAAGCTTTGCAACAGAAGCAGCTTTATCGGTAGCAAGATTGCTGTAACCGGCCAATGCATTCTCGTATGCGAGCTGGTAATCGTCGTAATTCATTTTTTTCGACTCCACATTATTCAGGATCGTGGTTCTCGGTGTCTTTGCAAATCCGTATTTAGAATTAACAAGATCATTGATGAATTTAAGATTAGCTGCAAGTGTTTTTTCTTCCAGGTTACCTAAATAAGCCGTAGGATCCATTCCTTGCGCACCTAAATTGTCTGTTTCATTTGTTTTAACAAGTACATACGTGTTAAACTCTTCAATTGACTTATTGAAAATTACTCCTCTGCCGGGAACTTCCACTTTTACAGACATCGGCTGCTTGTAAGAAGTTTCGTAGTGATAGTAGGTTTGTGTGTATGGAGTTGACTTACCATCTTTCACACGTGTCATCTGTTTATTTTCAGTAACCATTTTCGGTCCCTGCGCATCGAATGGTGAAAGTGTTACAGTAATAACAACTGCATTCTCCGGTGAATTTTCAAAACCTTCAAGCTTCAGGTAAGAAGAGGCAAGCAAATTTGTGTCGTACTGCTTTTTGTAATTCGGAATTTGCGGAGTTTGTTTGCGCGGTTCCGGTGGAAGTCTTTTGTAAGGCTGAGAAGGAGTTTGTTTTTGCGGTTTGCCTTCATTCAACAATTGTTTGTCAGCCAGCTTTTGTGCAGTTGACTTCTTATTGTATTCTGCCAGTTCTTTCTGATATTTTTCTTCAGCGACTTTATCTTTCGCTTCCCACTCTTTCATATCCACCAGGTACTGCGCTTCCGCATCTTTTGTTTTTTTTGGGAATTCAGCAATGTCTTTCTGGTATTGCGCTTCCGCATCAAGCACTTTTTGATCGTACTCAGCTTTTAATGTTGCATTTTCAGCAGCATAGGTAAGCTCAACTTTACTTTGGTAATTTGTAAAACCTTTCAACGGTTCCATCGGCATACGAACGTATGAATAGGTAACATCGTTGTCTTTGATGCTCTGCGCCTGCATTGCGACGAGTGCAAATAAAGCAAGGCCCGTTAAGAGCGTAATTTTGTTTTTCATGTAATTGATTGGGTTATGGGTATAAGGGTTAATTCGGGGTCAAAAGTACTTTATTTATTCAGGAAGAGTTAGTTAAATACGATGGGCGACCAAAAGAAGAGGATGAATAGCGTGTATTAGTTGTCGGTTTACGTTGCAAAGGTGTAATTGAGGAGGTAAATTGGGTGTTGAGCGGAAATACAACGGTGGAGAAAACCTATTTCAGCTCGACATATGGTGAGTTAGAAAGATGGAAATAATTCTGATTCAAATCCGCAACGGGAAGGCAAAGCATATTCGTAACCCGACAATTACCGGGTTCGCAAATTTCATCTTTCATTGAAATGCTTATACACTTATCATATTTAAACTTCGAATAAATAAGTGTTTCTGTTCCCAAAGCCCATTTAGCAAGAATCCGTTCCATATCTGTTTTTTCATCGGAAAGAAAATATAAATCGTTCCCGTTTTTAATTCCTTCTGTTACGATTTTGTCGAGGTAAGCGACACGCTTTTTATACATTAAACAACCTGTATTAATGTAACGAATTCCATTCACCAGGAAAAAGGTGACAAGCACCATTGGAATCCATTTATTCATGCGTTTTTCCCTTACAAGAAGATCTGCCAATGCAATATTAGTCATTAAAAATGCCGGCAGATAAATTCGTTCAAGCATAATGCTGGAGTCACCGTTGCGGAAAGTGATGAATGCAATAAGAAGATAGACTGTAACCGATGCAACCAAAACAATAAGCTTGAGCCATTCTTTTTTGAAAATAAGCCAAACAGATGCAATTAAAAAAGCGAGTTCAGGAAGCCAGTAAAAATGTTTGAAGTGCATTAATAAAAAGCCAAGCGCATAACTATTAAAAAATGAATGATCGGCTGAAGGATTTTTTAATGCGAGATATTGTGCTGCATCATACGGATCTTTTGGGGCAAGAAAGCGATAAAGGCTTAATATGAGAATAATGCCAATGATCAGCCAAGGCAAATAATGCCTGATTGTTTTTTTCTCAATGATAAAATACAAAACAACAAATCCAATTGTAAAAACACCAACCGGATGAAGGAAGAGAATGAATAATGTGGAAAGACAAACTGTAAGTACTTTAAGATATTCTCTTTTGAAATCATAGTTAATTATTGCCCAGAGAAAACAACTAAAAACTATGCATTGATGTGTTTCCGTAACAGGATGAAGAAAACTCTCCCTAATACCAACAACCAGCGATAATATAATTGCCAGACCTGCTACAGGATTCTTTAGAACATACGTGCATATTCTCCAAACAAAATAATAGATAATAATATAAGAAAAAGAAAATGTGTAAACCAGAGCCTGAAAAGGAAGATGAAGTTTTACTGCAATGAAAAGCGGGATTTGAGAAAGGAATACACTAAACCGCCCACTAGGAAATAAAAAAGTTTCATTGTTAACACGATAAAAAAATTGCCACGCAGAGTCAATATAGGTGACACGTTCTGAAGCATATAAAATTGAGTAAATCGCTAAAACCAGGAAAAGCAGATTCCCAATAATCCGCTGAAAGGAAATAAAATTAATTGAACCGGACCTTATTGATGCAAGCATTATTCTGAAAAATGAAGTTGATGGAAATTATCTTCAAAATGAAATTTCATACTGCCTTCTAATAAGATTCAGGTGATGAAAAATCAGTGACTAACAATGAATTTTCCAACACATTTAACTTTAGTTGAATCACTGATAGTGAAATGATATATGCCATCATTTAGTGATGATATATCCAAACTAAGTGTGGCAGCGTTGGTCGAAATCATTTGCCATTGATAAGGTGGAATATTCATAATTACTCTTCCTGCAATGTCTATGATTTGCATCTCGAGGTTTCCTTCCAGCGAGCTTGCGGCATCAAATGTAATTGATATTTTTTCACTTGCAGGATTTGGTAAAACATGCACGACTCCAACCGATACCGGTGATGGAGCAGTTCTTATTCCTAATATTCCACTTGATACTCCATTCGTGTCGATTTTAACCAGGAATAAATTAGGTT
>JBKJMR010000389.1:0-2515 GCA_046596275.1 Bacteroidia bacterium
TACTCCTTTTTTTAATGATCTTGCAGTAATGAACTGGCTGCTGCTCCTGCTTTATACTGCCTTCTTTTTTTTCCACATCCGCAAGCTGAAATTTTTTCAGCTGGAAGGAATTGGAAAATGGACGCCATCATTTTTTTTCGGATTAAAATTAATTGCCGGCGTTGCGCTGTGGGCGATATACACACATTACTACACCGACCGCGCTACATCGGACATCTGGAAATATTTTGATGACAGCAAGATCATGTTTGATGCGCTGCATTCGAATCCTACTGATTATTTCAAAATGCTTTCAGGAATCGGAGATGATTCGCCGCAGATTGAATCCATGTATTATCAGAAAATGAATTATTGGTATCGTTTGTTTGATAATAATCTTCTGAACGACGCACATATTGTAATTCGCTTTAATGCGCTTGTGAGAATGATTTCGATGGGAAATTATTTCACCCATTCGCTGATCATGTGTTTTCTTTCTTTCACGGGTTTATGTTTTATTTACAAGGTCATTTTCCATGCTGTTAAAGCCTCGCGGGGAGCGGCTGCCGGAATAATTTTCCTGCTTCCTTCCTTGCTGTTCTGGACTTCGGGTGTGATGAAAGAAGGCTTAATGATCTTCGGTTTGGGCTTGCTGCTTTTTCAAACATTTCGATTTGCAGTTGATAAAAAATGGTGGCGGATTTTATTCCTGCTTACCGGTGCATTCATTCTTCTTTTCTCAAAATTTTATGTGATTGTCGGAATAATACCGCCGCTAATTGCAGCGCTCATCGTTTTCAAAAGCAGTAAAAGCGCCTTGCTGAAATTTTCACTCGTGCTGCTTTTGTTTTTCGGGTTTTCTCTTTCATTAAAATGGATTGCTCCTGAAAGAGAACCATTGCGTTTGCTTGCGAATAAACAAAATGAATTCCTGAAAATGTCTGTCGGTGGAATTATTTTAATTAATGATTCGGCAGAAATTTATATTGCCGATGATCATCGCGGCGATCTTATTAAAGAAAATGATTCCACCTATCGAATTCGCAACGGCGCTGATTTTTATTACCGCCCGTTTCTTTCAGGCTTTCGGGATACAGTATTTGTAAAAGATAACCGCGACACTTCCGCTTATAAAATGCAAACCGATATTCCGCGCGCAGGAAGTTTGTTGCGTGTTGGTTATCTGCAACCTGATTTAAAATCATTTCTTGTAGAAATTCCGAAAGCAACATTTAATGTTTTATTCCGCCCTTTTATCTGGGAAGGAAAAAATCCGATGTTTCTTTTACCGGCTTTAGAAAACCTGCTTTTTATCCTGATGCTTTTACTGGCAATTTCTTTCCGGGGAAAAATTTCTCAACCGGCAATTTTCGGATTATGCATTTCCTTTTCCCTGTTATTATTGCTTGTGATAGGGTTAACAACTCCGGTATTGGGTGCGCTGGTTCGTTATAGAATTGCAGCGCAGCCATTTTTATTTATTGCTTTGCTGATGTGTATTGACAGGGAAAAATTAATGCAGCGATTTCCATGGTTAGCCAGGATTGGGATTTGAGTCAATTATTTAAATTTATTAATACGTCATATAAAATTTACCGGTATACAAATGGCAATTAACAGCAACGATCCGAACATTACTTTTTTTGAAACACCAGCTGATTTCAGAAAATGGTTAGAAAAAAATCATGCGAAAAAAGATGAGTTGTGGGTTGGATTTCACAAAACTACTTCCGGAAAAAAATCCATCACCTGGCCGGAATCTGTGGACCAGGCGTTGTGTTTCGGATGGATAGACGGACTGCGAAAAGGAATTGATGAAGTCAGCTATAAGATCCGTTTTACACCAAGAAAAAAAACGAGCATCTGGAGCGCGGTGAATTTAAAAAAAGTGGAAGAGTTGAAGAAAGCGGGATTAATGCAGGAAGCAGGATTGCAAATTTATAATGAACGTAAAGCGAAGAATGAAAAAAAATATTCTTTCGAGCAGCAGGAAATAAAACTCGAACCTGCGTTTGAAAAAGAATTCAAGTCAAACAAAGAAGCATGGAAATGGTTTTCTGAGAGTGCTGCATCGTACAGAAAAGCGGCAATATGGTGGGTGATCCAGGCAAAACAGGAAAGCACCCGAACAAAAAGATTAAAAACTTTAATTCATGATTCAGAAAATGGAATACGAATAAAAGAAATGCGCATCCGGACATTTAAAAAGGAATAATAAGATGATCGGTTAAACTTTAAATTGCAGAAGAACTTATTTTTTATAACATCAGATTCGCATTTTCTTAAAGAATACCATGTGAAAATAATTTGCACAGCAGAAAATTTTTGGGAATACAAAAATTAAGCCATCCAAACTGCTTTTTTATGTATTCCGTTCAGGAAGCGCTTAACAAAACCTGATTCATTTGCATCAATTAATAATTAACCTATTCCGACTTTTGATTTAAATTGTAACTATAAATTACCCCTATGTCGTTTGGGGATTTTTATCCACAACTTTTCCTAGTTAGTTGAAAACAAATTACTTGTCAATTGG
>JBKJMR010000492.1:0-6093 GCA_046596275.1 Bacteroidia bacterium
CTGCAAGCGGACCAATAATGCACATGGCAAAAACAGTTGCTGTAACCGAATTCACGCCATTGAGTTTGGCCTTGATAATATTTACACTTAACCCATAGAAGAATGTGGCGAGCACGACAAGACTTCCTCCGATGTAAATATCATTCGCATTATCAGGATCCGGATTGACACTTTTTCCCAATGAAATCAGACCGATTGCACCACCCAGGCCGATAAGCAAACCAACAACTTGAATCCATTTTACTTTGTTCTTGAACATTGCAAGTCCGAGCACAAGAGCGAAGATCGGTGTTAATGAATTCAGCATTCCGGTGAGTGCGCTGCTGATCATCGTTTCGGCTTTTGTAAATAGAAATGCAGGAATAAGATTTCCGAAAATCCCCATGCCGGCAAATCCGGGAACTAATGGATACAGCTCTTTCTTAATATGGCGATGCGCAATCGGAAGAAGAAAAAGGAATGCGATGAAAATGCGTAATGCTGCAACCTGGCTGCTGGAAAATGTGTCCATGCCGCGCTTCATGAGAATGAATGAGCTTCCCCAGGTGAGCGCGAGTGCGATGAAAATAATCCAGTGGAGAAGCTTGCGGTTTTTCAAGGGTTCAAAGATAAGCCGCTGACTACGCTGATTTACGCAGATTGGAAAATTGTTCGGCCCGTTTACACAGACTAAAACCTTTAAAACAAATTCGGTAATTTAGAAGTATGGAAACGTATTCAATTTATTGCGGTGGAAAATTCGTGGAAACGGAAAATGTGCTGGAAGTAACAAACCCGCATTCAGGTAAAGTTTTTGCAAAGACATTTCTTGCGGGCGCGGATGAGCTTGAAGTTGCTATCGTTGCTGCACAATTTGCCAAGCATGAAATGAAAGTGCTGCCTTCCTGGAAAAAGTTTGAAATTCTGCGACAGATCTCGGAAGCAATTTCAGCAGATCGTGAAGCGCTTGCATTATTACTTTGTAAAGAATCAGGAAAGCCGATTCGTTATGCGCTGGCAGAAATTGATCGTGCTGCGCAAACATTTCTTGTGGCTGCGGAAGAATCAAAACGTACGCCGAAAGAATACATTTCACTCGACTGGACGAAATCCGCGGAAGGCAAAGAAGGAATTATAAATTATTTTCCAATCGGAATTGTTGCAGGAATTTCACCTTTTAATTTTCCTCTCAACCTTGCTGTGCATAAAATCGCTCCGGCAATTGCCGCAGGTTGCCCGATCATTTTAAAACCATCTTCTTCCACACCATTGTCAACTTTAGCACTCGCGAAAATTATTGACAAAACCGATTTGCCGCACGGAGCAGTTTCCATTTTACCAATGAATCGCACTGATGGAAATTTGCTTGTGACTGATAATCGTTTTTCGCTTTTATCTTTCACCGGTTCGCCTGAAGTCGGATGGGAAATGAAAAAAAATGCCGGAAAGAAAAAAGTGGTTTTGGAATTGGGAGGAAACGCGGGCGTCATCGTAACGAAGAGTGCAAACGTGGAAGATGCAGTTAAAAAATGTTTAGTAGGTGGTTTTGCTTATTCCGGCCAGATCTGCATTCATGCCCAGCGAATTTTCGTTCATCATAAACTATTCGAACGCTTTTCAACTTTGTTTTGTGAAGGCGCGGCCAAATTACAAATCGGTGATCCTGCAGAAGCAACTACGGAGATTTCTGCAATGATTGATGAGGGCAATGCGAAACGAATCGAGAAATGGGTACGTGAAGCAGTAGATACAGGAGCGAAAATATTGCTTGAAGGAAAAAGAAAAGGAACATTTTATCCGCCAACAATCCTGACAGAAACAAACCGGACAATGAAAGTAAATTGCGAAGAAGTTTTCGGTCCTGTTGTAGTAATTGAACCTTACGAACATTTCGAAAATGCCATCGCGCACATCAACGATACAAAGTTCGGTTTGCAGGCAGGGATTTTCACCAATGATATTTCCGAAATGGATAAAGCATTCAAAGAAATTGAAGCTGGCGGGGTGATACTAAATGATGTTCCGACTTTCCGGATGGATCATATGCCATATGGCGGAGTAAAAGATTCCGGTTTGGGAAGGGAAGGCGTGAAGTATGCGATGAGGGATATGATGGAGGCGAGGGTTTTGGTGAAGTAATTAATTGTCGCCTTTGCTGTTTGTCGCCTTCGATACATTTTTCGAAATTATAATTTTTCGAATCCAATTGGATTCTCATTCGAAAAACACTCAGTCTGACAAGGGGGAAATTGTCTTGAATCAAGATCAACCAAGTTAATTTCTCCCTTGTCAGACTGAGTGTTCGCTTTTGTTGAAGCAACACGAAGTAAAATGAAGATCAATAAAGCGAATGTATCGAAGGCGACAAAGCAGAAATTTCTCCATTGTCAGACTGTGTTCGCTTTTGTTAAAGCAACACGAAGTAGAATTAAATTAATAAAGCGAATGTATCGAAGGCGACAAAGCAGAAATTTCTCTCTTGTCAGACTGAGTGTTTCGTCAGGAAAAATATTTAATGACGAAACAAAATTTATACTGACGAAATGTATCGAAGGCGACAAACAGCCTAAAACCCAATATTCGGTTTCCCAACTCCTGTATACAACACGTGCTTCTGCAATCCCTGGTCCGACTTCGGATGTTTGAAACAAGTATCCATTTTCAACGCAGCTGTTGTTTGGAATTTTTTCCCGCAATACATACAATAATAGCTCTGACTTCCCGCGCCCATATTGCTGTTGGTGTTGCGGTTCGACATGGTTGAAAAAGAAGTCTGCTGCTCGGAAAACGGATCGTTGAAAGATGGCGAAGACGAATTCGGATTGGTAAATGCATTCGGCTTTTGTTCGTACGAACTTTTCTGCTCGTCAAACAACGTTGAAAAATCGGTAGAGGTTTGTGAGGAAGGCGGAACGTAAGGTGGTGGCTGCTTCATCGAAGGATTATTGTAAGGCGGATTATTTTTAAATGCCGGTGGACCCGTCGCTTTATCCTTCGCAGCTTTGATGATAAAGCGAATTAAAAGACTTACAAGAATGATCGCAAAATAAATAATTGGTGACATGTGATTTTTTTTTAGTGCGTTTAAATTATTCTTTTGCCTGCTTGCGAATAATACGCCCGAACCATTTTGGAAAATGACGCTTAAGCCAAACAGCTTTTATTTCTCTTCCGCCAATTAAAATTTCTTCCTTGTTATTTTTCATCGCTTCAAGAATACGCGCAGCACATTCGCTAGCAGGCAATCCTTCTTGCTGACTTCTTTCCATCACATTATTTTCACTGCCATCTTCCTTCAATGCGTGAAGTGAAATTGCAGATTGAACTTTTCCCGGAACCGCAATCAAAACTTTTATTCCGTCTG
Source organism: Bacteroidia bacterium (assembly GCA_046596275.1). Classification (GTDB taxonomy): domain Bacteria; phylum Bacteroidota; class Bacteroidia; order Palsa-965; family Palsa-965. The sequence continues at coordinate 3,344 of JBKJMR010000492.1, forward strand.
CTTCGGTTTCTAAACGCAACGCTTCAAAAAATCCGTGCAAGGCGTGTTTCGAAGAAGAATAAGCCGTTCTGAACCAGAATCCGAATTTTCCTGCAATGCTGCTCATCACTACAATGTGTCCGTGCTTTTGTTTCAGCATTACATGTAAAACACTTTTTGTAATTGCGATCTGCCCGAAAAAATTTACTTCCATTATTTTTCGGTCAATCTCCAGCGGCGTGTCTTTTGCAAGTGAACGTTGCGAAATTCCACCATTATTCACCAGCACATCAATGCCGGAAAATTTTGCAAGCACAGTTTGTGTCAATGTATCAACGCCTGATGTATCAGAAAGATCAAGCGGGACGATCAAACAATTTGCATCATTCAACCCGCATTCTTTTTTCACACGCTCCAGCTCTTCTTTCCTGCGCGCAGATAAAACAAGCTTCGCACCTTCTGCAGCAAATGCCTTCGCCAACGCTTCACCAATTCCTGATGAAGCACCCGTGATCCAAACGATTTTATCTTTAAAATTATTCACTGCTGTTTTACAAATTAAATTCCGGGTGTCGGTGGAACATTAGAACCCTTTGCGGCTTTATCACCAATGTTTAAACGAAGAAAGCCCATACAAATAGAAATATTCGGATTTCTTGATTTGTCAATGAATGTCAGGATATCACCTGTTGCAATGCCAAGCTCAAATGGTCCGAGTGGTCCGAGCGTTAATCCCAACGGAAGATTCCATCCGAGATCTGCGCTTCCTGAAACACCGAAATTCACTTTCAACACTTCCACAATTTTAATATCAGCACCAACCGCTATAAAAGGATTAGAAAGATTGTAAAGTGTTTTGTTCATCGGGATAACAAGATCAGCGCCGAGATCAATTCGTTTTCCGATCGACATTCCGAAACCAAGACGCAAACGTGTAGGCAGGCTCGATTTGTAATCATTCCCCGCAGTGTAATTCATAAAGCCGTTATCATTAAAAAGAAATCCGGCCTGGTCGCCCATTTGCCAGCTGTTCATTCCATTGTTCGTGCTGTCGAGATGCGGCATCGTTGTATCACTCGCAATCAAAACATTATTCGTCCATGAAATCGTACCAATGTCTGTCACCGCAGCAGCAAAACGAAATTTGTTTTTCAGAATAACTGATCCGCCAAAATCAAATCCTACACCAGTTCCGACATTATTAAAAATGCTTGTTGTTTTTTCAGGAGTAAAATTCTGAATGTTTCCATAATTGATTCCATAATTTGTCGAGAAAGATGATTGTCCTGTAATTGCACCATTCTCAATTTTCGCATTCATATTCGCCAATCCCCAAATGAATTTTATTCCTGCTCCAGCAAAAACCTGTATCGCCGGATTTCCATCTGCATCTTCCGTTCCATATTTTGCAACACGTCTTCCATAAGCAAGATTTGCTTCACGAAAATGGAGGTACGTCATATTACAACCATCAAAAACAGTGGAAATATTTTTTGAATACACAGATGAATCCTGGTAGATATCCGCATTGCGCCCGTTAAAAAGAATATCCGCCGCATTATGATTTAAACCCACATGCGAATACGCGCGGTCGCGAACATTAAATGCAAGTCCCCCCAGCTTCGGCAAATACAGCGACGCAGCAATCCACGTTACATTCGCTGTCATATTAAAACCTTCCGGATTCGTAAACAGGTCGGCGTAATTTTGTTTTTCAGCTGTTGTAAACGTATCTGACGGATGCAGAAATGCATTTTTCAAAGTCGGAAAATCCAACGCGCGCGATTGTGCAGTAATTCCAAAGCTGCCAATGCTCATCGAGAATTTGTAATTCGAATTCCAACCCAGGTTCGATGGATTTATTCCGAGCGCTTCCCAGTTTTTTGCCACCGCAGTCGCAGAGCCACCTCTTCCTGTCGCCGACGGCACGCCCATGTCAATCTGCGCATATACAGGGGCTGTCAGAACAAGACTTAAAAAAAGTAAAATTATTTTCATTGGAGGAGATATTTTTCTGAAGACGTGTTTGCGTTCGAAAAACAAAATTCAAAAACACAGGTGAATTCAGAGGTGGTAAAACAAAAATATCCTTTTTTCCGGCTTACACAGACTTCCTTACCTTTACAATCATGTCAAAATTCACAGTTATCCTGCTTTTCTTTCTTTTCGCCTGCAATCAGTCGCCTAAAGCCGATGCCGTTGAAAAACCGAATGATCTTATTACCGAAGAGAAGATGGTGCTCGTACTTGCCGATGTTCATTTGCTCGAAGCCACGCTCAACGTTCGTTCACCGCAAGTAATCCGTCCGCGCGGACCAATTACGCTGGAGTTGCCGGTCGATAGCATTATCAAAGGTGTAGTGCTCGATCCGTCTTTAGCGCCTCCCATTGGCTGGTACGATATTTTTAAAAAGCATGAAATCACAAAGCAGCAGTACGAATCATCCATGAAGTGGTACAGCTCGCAACCCGAAAAATTAAATCTGATGTACGACGATGTGATCACTGAATTAACAAAACGTCAATTGCAGGAGCGAGCAGCGAAGTAAAAAGTAACGAAACAAATCATCTGCGGAATCTTTTGAATCTGCGAGCAAACTTTGTTGAATTGGGCGTGTCCGAAGGCCGGGCTATCCGTTGCAAGTCCGGGCTTTACACTGCTATCCCTCACGCAAACAACAGCAATAAATCTAAAAAAATGTAAATCTGCACATCTTGCATCCGCACATCCGCACATCATTCATCTGCACATCTTTTTTACTTATAAAATG
>JBKJMR010000606.1:0-3334 GCA_046596275.1 Bacteroidia bacterium
GGTGATTGGTGATTGGTCTGAAGTTAAACGGTATCACAACTTCTTAATTCATAATTTTTTAATCTTTAGGCGGGTTTCGCAAACCCGCCTGATGACTAAAAAAATCACCTTCCTTACCAATCACCCCTTTTTATTGCACATGCTGTGTTACATGAATCGTCATCTCATGTTTTTCCAAATCGTAATAATCGTGCTGTGCCATTACGTGGACTACTAAATTTTTAATAGAGATCGGCTGACCCATTTCTACTTCGGTGATGTTGGTGTCTTTGATGTGTCTGCCATCTACTAAAATCACAAGACCTGAACCGATCGCTTTCATGTGACGGCCATCGGTGATGAGCAAACCTGTGTCTTCTCCTAATCCGATTCCAAGTGTTTTCGGATTGCTGTCGACAGCCTGGAATAAACGCCCGATTCTTCCGCGGTGAACAAAATGCGTATCAAAAATTACATCGTCAATAAGCCCGAGTCCGCTGGTAATTTTTACTTCGCCTTTTAATAAAGCTTCACTGCTTGAGCCTTGATAGATCATGCTGCTTGATGCTGCTGCAGCGCCTGCTGATGTTCCGGCAAAAATAAAATTCTCATTCTTATATTTTTCCAGGATCAGATCATGCAATGGTGTGCCTCCTAAAATGGAAGTCAAACGCAATTGATCGCCGCCGGTAAACATTACAACATCGGCCTGGCGGATCCTGTCAACAATATCATAATCCAGTGCCTGCTCACGCTTATCGATATCCATCACCGCAACATTTTTTGCGCCGAGATACTCGAATGCTTTTGCGTATTCAGGACCAACTTCTTTTGGAATTTTAGAAGCGGTTGTAATAATTTCAATGCGCGAATTTTCACGCAGCCTTGACTCAAAAACCAAACGCTGAAGAATACCTTTTTCGAAGTAGTTCAGGTTTTTCTCGACTTCTTTATCGAAATTCTTTTCAGTAAAGCTGCCTTTATTTACAGCGCCACCGATCACAACGAGCTTTCCTTTTGGAATCATGATACAAAAATATCGCAAATAGCAATAAGCATTCCTGTGTTTAGCAGAGAGTTATTAAAACGTTATTGGTGATTAGTTCTTATTAACTGATTACATTTTTAAGAAGTAATCTCCGGAATTGACAAATCTTGAAAATTCCTTTTATCTTACAGACTTACATAAAGCAACAATTATTTTAAAACTTTAATACATCCACCATTGAAAATTCTCAGCATACAAGCCCTTCGCGGACCGAATATCTGGAGCGTAAGACGAAAAAAACTAATCCAGATGCGACTGGATCTCGAGGAATTAGAGCAGCAGCCCACCAATGAAATTCCCGGTTTCAGGGAGCGACTTGAAGCAATGCTGCCTTCCATGATCGAGCACCGTTGTTCGGAAGAAGTTCGCGGCGGATTTTTTCAGCGTATCGACCGCGGCACCTGGATGGGCCATGTGATTGAGCATATTGCGCTTGAAACACAATCGCTTGCGGGAATGGAAACAGGTTTCGGAAGAACACGCGAAACAAAAACACCCGGAATTTACAATGTGGTTTTCAGCTATGTAGAAGAAAAAGTGGGACTTTTTGCCGCGGAATCTGCTGTAAATATTGCCCATGCATTGGTGCATAATGAGCCTTATGATATTGCAGCAGATCTGAAAAAGATGCGCGAGATCCGTGAAGATGTTCGCCTCGGGCCAAGCACCGGAAGCATCGTGGATGAAGCGGTGGCAAGGGATATTCCGTGGATCCGTCTCGGAAAAAATTCGCTGGTGCAATTGGGTTATGGAGTAAACCAGGTTCGTTTCCAGGCAACTATTACGTGCAAAACAAGCAATATCGCTGTAGACATTGCATGTAACAAAGAAGAAACCAAACGAATGCTCCTCGACGCATCCATTCCTGTAGCTAAAGGCGACATTTGCATCGACGAAGAAGATCTGAAAAGAACCATTGACAAAATCGGTTTCCCGATCGTGTTAAAACCGCTGGATGGAAATCACGGAAAAGGCGCTTCGATCAATATCAATACATTCGAAGATGCATTGCTCGGATTGGAATTCGCAAAAAAATATTCGCGTAAAGTAATCGTTGAGAAATTTATTACCGGTCACGATTATCGTGTTCTTGTTATTGATAATAAAATTGTCGCAGCCGCCCAGCGTGTTCCGGCAAATGTGGTTGGCAATGGAAAAAATACCATCCAGGAGCTGATCGATGAAACGAATAAAGACCCGAGACGCGGTTACGGCCATGAAAATGTGCTGACAGAAATTACGGTTGATCGCGATACGATGGATCTGCTGGAGAAAAAAGGATACACACTTGAAACAGTTCCTGCTGAAAAAGAAGTGGTGTATTTGAAATCAACAGCGAACCTCAGCACCGGCGGAACTTCCATTGATGTAACAGATATGATGCACCCGGAAAATATTTTTCTTTCCGAAAGGATCTCACGTGTCATCGGTCTTGATGTTTGCGGCATCGACATCATGGCGAAAAATCTCACGCAGCCTTTGAAAGAAAATGGTGGTGTGATCTTAGAAGTAAATGCAGCACCCGGCTTCCGGATGCACCTTGCGCCATCGGAAGGATTACCGAGAAACGTTGCAGCGCCCGTGATCGATATGCTCTATCCCCCGGGAAAACCATCGCGCATTCCGATCATCGCTGTTACCGGCACAAATGGAAAAACCACAACAACACGTTTGATCGCGCACATTGTAAAAAACAACGGATTCAAAGTTGGCTTTACCACATCCGATGGAATTTATGTGCAGAATCATATGCTTGAAAAAGGCGATACAACAGGTCCATTCAGCACAGAATTCATTTTGAAAGATCCTACTGTTGAATTCGCTGTGCTGGAAACTGCACGTGGCGGAATTTTACGTTCAGGATTAGGTTTTTCAAGATGTGATATCGGGATCATTACCAATATCCAGGAAGATCATCTTGGCATCAGTGATATAAATGATTTGAAAGATCTTGCCCGTGTGAAAGCGGTTGTGGTCAACAGTGTAAAAAAAGACGGCTGGGCTGTTCTGAATGCAGAAGATGAAAATTGCGTGGAGATCGCGAAAAACCTGGATTGCAAAGTGGCTTATTTTTCAATGAACGAACATTGCGATGTGATCGTGGATCATTGTCGCGCAGGTGGAATAGCTGCTATTTGTGAAAATGGTTTTATCACAATTAAAAAAGGCGATTGGAAAATGCGTGTAGAAAAAACCATACACGTTCCATTGACTTTAGGGGGCAAAGCAAAATTCATGGTTGCGAATGTGCTTGCTGCTACGCTTGCTTCTTACCTCTGGGGATTTAAAACGGAAGACATCAAATTG
>JBKJMR010000645.1:0-11153 GCA_046596275.1 Bacteroidia bacterium
GGCAAAACCAGAATTTTTGAGTAATACCGAAATGAAATCCGGTTTTTTTTTCGTCACCAATTACATGATAGCCAAGCCCTTCAATATCAGTGATAACCTCTTTCAGATTGGAGTTTTCAGCGATAACCAGGGAAGCTTCACCGGTTGCGAAATTGACATAAACCTCCTCATGCCCGCTTTTAGAGAGTTTGCGGGTAATGCCGAGCGCGCAGTTAGCACAATCCATGCCTTCTACTTTCAGCGTCACCGGTTCGTTATGATTATGCATGATTTTCACCACAAAGTTACATTTTAAAAGTCGAGTCCGATTTGCACGTAATTGCGGAAGTAGTATCTTTGCGCTCCTTCAAAGAAAGATTGTTGTGAAAATAACGGCTTTTGAGAGGGAAAAGTTCAAATGGTGGCCATAGCTCAGCTGGTTAGAGCATCGGTTTGTGGTACCGAGGGTCGTGGGTTCGAGCCCCATTGGCCACCCGAAAAGAAAGCTTCACAGAAATGTGGGGCTTTCTTCGTTTTAGGAATTTCCAATGGGGCGAGAAGCCGGTCCCGATTCCAATATTTTACAAAACATTTATCGGGAAGCCCCATTGGCCACCCAAAGGAAAGATCGTCTGCAAAGACGATCTTTCTTCGTTTAGGGGAATTGCAGTACAACGGATTTGGTAATCTGGTAATCTGGTAACTTGGTAATTACCGCTCAAAGCCATTGCATATTCCCCTTTTTTACTTTTACTTTCTCAATTATCCAGTTACCAGATTACCAGATTACCAAATCCCAAGCGAGCATCATTTCATTATGGAGTTCTGTTGACGCTCATCTCCTTCGATTCATTATCTTGCGGTAGTGATTTCCCTCATCAAAAGAATTTGTTTCTTATTGCTATTTCTCAGCTGTCCTCTGAGCGTTTTTTCCCAAACGCTTGATGAGCCCGGCGGTTACCGTCATATTACTGTCCGTGAAGGTTTGCCAAGCTCCGAGGTTTATAAAATTTTCCAGGACCGGCTTGGATACATTTGGATGTGTACGGATGCGGGCGTATGCAGGTATAATGGTTTCAGCTTTGAATCTTTTACTACGAGAAATGGTCTGACGGATAACACTGTTTTCCGAATGAAGGAAGATCAGCAGGGAAAGATCTGGGCGCAGGGATTTTCGGGCGGACTCAGCTATTTTGACGGAAAAAAATTCAACCCGATTGCTGCGAATGATTCTCTTGTTTTGCTTTATGCGAATGGACAGAAGAATAGCTTTTGCATGGAAACGGATTCGGCCGGTGGAATTACGGTAGGTGGAATTTTTACTCAAGGATTATTCCGCGTTGGGCCGGAAGATAATTATCAATCCCTGCATGCAGTAAATAAGCTTCCTGCTTCAGATACAAACATGGGGATGATCTGGAGTGCGAACGTAAAATCAAAAGAATATTTCGTGGCTGTTAATCATAATTCCCAGAATGCTTTGTTCGCTCATCATGGGATTATTACCAATTTAAATCTTAATACGGAAAATAAATTAGTCCCTCCGAATAACATGAGCTTCCTTACCCAGGATGAACGGATCTTATTTACGTATCATCATGCTATTTACATTATTGATGCCGCAGGAACTATTTCTTTAAAAGAATTTCCTGCTCAAATTGTAAATGTTGAACAAGATCAAACAGGTAATGTTTGGATTTGTTTATTCTTCGGTGGCGCGTATATGTTTCCCGATGGAAATTTTAATTCAGAACCAACTGTTTATCTCCCCGGTAAAACCATCAGCAGTGTATTTGCTGATAATGAAGAGGGCTATTGGTTTTCCACTGTAGGCGATGGCGTTTATTATTTACCTGATCTGCGATTTGGTTATCTCACACCATCTGAAGGATTAGCAAATCCGAATGTACAGTGCATTGCGGCTTTTAAAAAGCACCAGGTCGTTATCGGTTTGCCGAATGGAAGAGCAGGACTTTTTAATCCGAATGCAAAAGGTTCGGCTAAGCTGATTGCAACTACTATCGGAAAACAAAATACACTTCCAACCGAATCCATTGTTTCAATTCACGATTCCATCATCGCCAGCAACGCAGGTTTGATCGTAATGGATTCCACGTTACGTATTATTGGATCGCTGAATAATGGCGCGCATTATAAAGGAATGATCAGGAATCCAAAGACCGGTTACATGATGTATTATTCTGCATCAGCGCTGGTGTTTGTAAATCCCCGGCTTGAGCTTGACAGTGTTCAACATACAAAGATCCGTTACACCACTGCATGTTACGGAAACGATGGAACGATCTGGCTCGGCGCATTAAATGGTTTATGGAAGCTGAAAGGAAATCAACCTGTTTATTTGGGCGATTCAGCTGCAGGAATAAAAGCGAGGATTGATGGAATTTGCCAGGATAAGAATGGCGTTTTGTGGGTTGCAACCCGAGGTGAGGGTGTCTTTGCTATCTACAAAAATCAAAAATGGCATTTTGGTGAAGAAGACGGAATGGCTGCAAATACATGTCGTTCCATTACGCTTGATCCGGATGATGGTGTTTGGGTTGGAACAAATCACGGCGTTACATTCCTCAGCGGGTTTGATCCGAAAACAGGAAAAGCTTCTCTGCGTTCGTTCAACAGCACGCATGGTTTACTGAGTGATGAAGTGAAATTTGTGCTTTGTCACGATGATAAATTGTGGATGGGCAGCAATGATGGGTTGTGCTGGATCGGCATTGCTGATTTGATAAAAGATACTGTTGCACCACCGGTTTATATCACGCGTGTTTTATACGGAACAAATGAATGCAATCCCGACACACTCAGCGTATTTGATTTTTCCGATAAAACGATTCGCATTTTTATCGAGGGACTCAGTTTTCGCGATCCGTCAGGCGTGCGTTTCAAATACAGGATGATTGGCGGTGATAAGCAGTGGATCACCACCGCAAATCGCGAGATAAACTTTGCAGGACTTTCACCCGGAGATTATTCACTGGAAGTAATTGCAATCAATAGTGATGGTGGAGAGAGCACACATCCTGCAATTTTTTCGTTCCGCATCCTCGCACCATTTTACAGAACGATTTGGTTTATTGTTTTAATGGTGCTTGTTTTAATATCGCTGGTTTGGATCGGGGCGAATTATATTTCAAGAAGAAAACAAAAGCGTGCGGAAGAAAAAGCAGATACAGAAAGAAGAATTGCTGAGCTGCGGTTATCAGCATTGCGGGCACAAATGAATCCGCATTTTATTTTTAACGCGATCAATTCGATCCAGCATTTTGTTTTGCAGAATGATAGTGAGCATGCATATAATTATCTCGCAAAATTTTCAAGACTCATCCGCCTTGTGCTCGACCAGTCGCAATCCGAATGTATCCGTTTGGAGCAGGAATTAATGATGCTTGATCTGTACATCGAATTAGAGCAGCTGCGTTTTGAGCGGCCATTCACTTACAAAATTCATGTAGACGATGAATTGAAAGAGGAGAATATAAAAATTCCGGGAATGCTTATTCAGCCATTTGTTGAAAACGCGATCTGGCATGGATTGCTTCCGAAAAAGGACGGTGATGCGTGGATCAGGATCTCTTTTAAAAAGCAAAACGGGTATGCTGAAATTACGGTTGAAGATAATGGCGTTGGAAGAAAAGCGGCTTCACTTGCACAGCATAAAGATGGAAAAAATCGTTCCTATGGGTTGCAAATTACCGAAGAGCGGTTGCGTTTGGCTGAACATAAAAAGTCAGATCAGCCCACCATTCATATTATGGATTTAAAAGATGCGAATGGAATTGCTAGTGGTACTAAAGTGGTAATTCACATTGCAATAGAGGAGTATGATGATTAAAAAAACTATTTTTACGATCGTATGAAAGCAATCATTGTAGATGATGAACCGAAAGGCCGCGAAGTTCTTAGAACCTTGCTCGAACGCTTTTGTCCTTCTGTGAATGTGCTTGGCTCGGCAAACGCAGTTGAAGAAGCTAAAATTTTAATCAACGAATTAAAGCCCGATATCGTTTTCCTTGATGTAGAAATGCCCGGCGGAAACGGTTTCAAATTGCTCGACGAAACAAACCGGAATAACTTCGAAATCATTTTTGTCACTTCATACGGACATTATGCAATTCCCGCATTACGTTACAGCGCCATCGATTATTTGCTTAAGCCGGTAGAGATCGAAGAGCTGAAAAATGCAGTGAACCGTGTAGAAGTGCGGATGCAAAAGAAAAGCGATCTGAAAGAAAATTACCGCGCGCTCAATGAAAATCTCCAGCTGCCTGTCAGTCAGCAACGCATTGCCGTACACGGAGTGAATGATATCCGTTTTGTATCAGTAAAAGAAATAGTGCGTTTGGAAGGTGACAGCAATTACACTTACATCATTACTACCAACGGCGGAAAATTTCATACTTCAAAAACGCTCAAGGATTACGAGGAATTATTGCAGGCACATCCCAACTTTGTGCGTGTGCATAAAACACATATGGTCAACCTCGACCACCTTGCAAAATTTTTGAAGAACGACGGCGGCTCTATCATCATGTCAGACGGATCGCAAGTGGAAGTCTCCAGGAGAAAGAAGCAAGAGCTGATGGATCGGCTGAAAATGAAGTAGAGAAGTCAAAAACTAATTCAGGATGTAATCCAGCGGCGCGTGATCATTTGATCCACGCGCCTTTTGCATTTTGCATGGTGTTTGTTCCGGTAAGTATTTATGATTTGTGCTAAAACTGCCAAAACCTTACATCAGACAGTAATGTGGCAAGAATGGCACTTTCAAGAAGGGTTTATGTTGAATCTTTGAATACCCTAATAACCTCCCCTGATGTTCAAAAATACCCTGCTATCAATACTCTTCTTAAGCTTTACCCATTTATTAAGTGCCCAGACTTCATGGATAGGAGGCGTAAGCACCAACTGGAAAACAGCTTCGAACTGGACAGCAGGCGTTCCCACTTCAACCATTGATGCCATAATCGGCGATGCAAATTTCACCGGGCCTTTTCAACCTGTTTTAACCGGAGCGACCGCAAATTGCAGGGCGCTGACCATCGGCACCGGCAGCATTTTGTCCACACTTTCTATTGACAAAAACATTAATTTTTTTGGTAATGTTTTGATCGGTAGCAACGGGAGCATTTTGCACAGCACGAATAACCGCAACATAACTCTAAAAGGAAACTGGACCAACCAGGGAATCTATTCTGCAACGGGAAATAACGTTTCAGTTATTTTTTCCGGAGCAGCCCAAACACTTACGGGCACCACTACCTTCAAAGGATTGACTGTAAATACGGGGAGTACAGTTACCCTGGCCTCGAACATTACAGTTAACAACAGTTTTTCGGTAAGCGGCACATTTGATGCTTCCACCTTTACAGTTTCCGGAACAGCAACTCTAACCGTTAATGCGGCTGGGACGCTACTTGTAAAAGGCGCCACATTTGCAGCGAATTATGCAACTACCGGAACCGTTACCCTGAACGCAACGAGTACTGTTAATTATGCATCGGCTGCCATAAATCAAAACATCAGCCCTTCTTATACTTATGGCTATTTAAGAGTGAGCGGTGGACTTATTAAATATCTTACAGCAAATTTATTGCCGCTCAATTCAACTACTAGTTTATCAGGACGAGTTTATGTGGATGCCGGTACGCTGGACATGCAAACATTTACCGCCAACCGGGGTACAACGGTTGGCGGTGGAAATTTTATTATTGCAATTGGCAGCACACTAAAAATTGGTGGTACGAATAGTTTCCCTGCCAATTATGCGACAGTAACAATTGCATCTAACAGCACAGTTGTTTATTACGGAAATAATCAAACTGTTGTAGCTTACAGTTATGGTCATCTCATATTTGAAAGCACAAGCGGAGCGGCTATCAAAACAATGCCTGTTACAGCAATGACAATTGCCGGAAGTTTTACCTCCCAGGTTGGTACAGGTACCGGGGTTACCTTCACAGCAGGGAATAGTTTAACGGTTAACCAGAACGTATCGCTGGATGCGGCATCTACATTTAATGCAAGCACATTTGCGCATACTTTTAAAACCAATTGGACAAACAATGGAACATTTAACGGTAATACTTCTACTGTTAGTTTTACAGGCGCCAATGCGGTTTTAAGCGGCACAGGAAGCAATAATTTTTTCAATCTCACATTTACAGGTGCAGGTATCACCGCTGCCGGCACCACCAATCTCAATGTGTCAGGTAATCTTGCTACCAGTGGTTCGGGTGCATTTGAGCATTCAAGCAGTGGGACTGTGACACTTTCGGGAGCATCCAAAACTATTTCAGGAAGCGGATTTAAATTGTTCAATTGTTCGATCACGGGAAGCATTAGCACCAGCGCAAGTTTTTTTGTATCGGGCGATTTTACTGTTAATGGTACTTTTACAGCAAGTGCTTCTTCTATAATAACGCTGAACGGATCGGCAAAAACAATAGCAGGCACCGGAAGCATTACATTTTATTCGCTGAATACACTGGGAACTATTTCCACTGCAATCAACTTTACAATGTTGCGTGATTTGACGGTTGCAGTTTCAGGATCGTTGACAGCAACAAATGGAATCGTCACTTTTAACGGTACGAGCACACTTGCAGGAACAGCCAATTTGTATAATGTAGTTGTAAACGCTACAATGACATTAAACATGGGTACTAATGCTGTGCTTGGCATTGCGAACGTATTTACAATCAATGGAACATTTAATGTTACAACGAATACGCCTAATACAGTTACCTACAATTCGGCTACAGCACAAACTATAACAAACACCGCTTACAATAACCTCGTGCTTGCCAATGGCGGAACCAAAACGCCTGCAGGTAATCTTACTGTAAATAATGATTTTACAATTAATGCTGGTGTAACGTTTAATGCTGCATCGTTTACCTTTTCATTGTACAGGCATTTTACAAATAATGGCACATTTACAGCTGGCACCTCATCATTCCAATTGCGCGGCTCAAATGCGGCAACACTTTCAGGCAGCACTACTTTTAACGAGCTGACAGAGAATAAAACAGCAGCCTCCATTTCTGTTACGCTTGCAAGCAACATGATTGCTTCAAGCATCACCATGACCGCAGGCAATATGCGGACAGGCGCAAATTCTATTACTGCAACTTCAACAAGAACCGGGGCAGGAATAATTATTGGTACAATTATTCATGCGCATTCTTTTGTTAGTGGTACACCCTATTATTTTGAAGGACCGCAAAATTCAGTCACGTTTACAAGTCCGTCTGCTGCTTTAACCTCCGTTTCTGTTACTGTTATTCCCGGAACGGTACTGGATTTTGATCCGGCAATTGAATGTGTTAACAGGGAATACCAAATCAGCATTCCTTCAGGAACTTATACCGACGCGACGCTGAGCTACCATTACGAAGACAATGAGCTGAATGCTTTTGCAGAGCCCTTTTTAGCAATCTATAAGCACAATTCCGGTATTTTATGGGATAGTCTGGGAGTAACAACACGAAATAGCGTTTCTGATTATGTTACACTCGCCGGGATAACCAATCTGCCCGGAAGGTATAGTGCCTCAGGATTAAGAAATATTGTGCGATGGAATGGTTCAGTCAGCACTGCCTGGGAAAATGCAGCAAACTGGACAACTATTTCAGGAGCAAGCATGGTCAATCGCGTACCGAATTCTACAGATGCGGCGGAGATAGGTCAAATTGCTTTTACGAATCAACCGGTTATTAATTCTGCGCAGCAAATTGGCTTAATGAAATTAGGAAGTGTTCAACCTGTCACGGTAACTATTGCCACTGGATCACTAGATAACCTTGGAAGTATACGCGGAATTTGGAGCGCAGCTGCTTCACATACAATTGATGTAGGGGCAGGAACACTTTCCATGGGCACATCACTTCTGTTGAGTGATGGAATTGCCGGTCACGATATTACGTTACTTATAGGAAGTGGTTCTGCAAATATTACCAACACACTTTCACAATCGGGCGGAGCAGTTGTTTTTTCAGGCAACGGAATCCTGAGTCTTTCGGGCGACTATACCTATAGCGCGGGTACCTTTACCTGTGGTAGCGGAACAGTTATATATACAGGTGCAGAAGCACAAACTGTGGCACCGTTAGTTTATAATAACCTATCGTTTACAAAACCGACGGATGCTGCAAGCACGAATGCTGCGATTGTCGTCAATGGTAATTTAACAACAAGCACCGGCGGGGAAATTGTGCTTGGCGGAACACTTACTGTAGCCGGAAACATTACAATTGGCGCAAATACAAACCTGGTTGAAAACGGTGTGGTCATAAATGTAGCAGGGAACTGGACAAACAACGGACTCTTTACGTTAAATAGCGGCACTGTAAATTTCAACGGAAGCGCTGCGCAATCTGTAAATGCGAATACATTCAACAATGTTATTGTAAATAAACCGGCAGGAACTTTAACATTGACGGGCAATGTTGTTATAAATAGTGATCTGGCATTGACAGCAGGAGCGCTTGATCTTTCCACCTTAAATGCAAACAGAAGCAATAATGGGGGAACACTAACGCTCGGAGCGGGCACCTTATTAAAGGTAGGAGGTGCAAATAATTTTCCGCAAAATTTTGTTATCCGTAATATGGATGTTACAAGTACGGTAGAATATCACGGAACAATTGCACAAACTGTTACGGATGCCGTTTATGGTAATCTGACATTTACCAGTGGTGGAGCAACACCGAAAACATTTGTTAATAATACAACCGTTAACGGCAACCTGCTCATCAATGCAGGAGCTACAATGGATCCGAATTTTATAACGATTTCACTTAATGGAAATCTTGTAAATAGCGGAACATATACACCATCCGGAAGCACCTTGCATTTAACCGGTTTGACAAAAAGCATTACGGGTAGCACCACCTTTTACACTTTGTTGGTTACGGGTTCGTACACCGTTGTAAGTGGCATGAGTACTTTATCCGGCGACTTGTTTATTGCTACAGGAGGCAGCTTAAACCTGGGTTCAAATAATGCAAGCCTCGATGGCGATCTGACTGTAAATGGTTCTTTAACCAGCAACGGAACGGCCACGTTTACAGGAACACGGGTGCAAACCTTACAGGTGCTCAATGCGATTGTATCGTCCTCTACAGGTGTTATCAATTTTAACGGAACTGTTGCACCGGTTTTTAATTCCAATACATCACCGACTTTCGCAACTCTGAATATCAATAATACAGCCGGCATTTCTCCATCCGTTCCATGGACTGTTTATTTTGCTTGTAACATCGCAGCAGGTGCATCTTTTAATGGTGGAGCTTTGATTCATACATTTTTCGGGAACTTTATTAATAATGGTACGGTTACAAGCAGCGGAGAACTAAGATTTACACCATCACCACCTTTTTCATCCGGAGCATCTGTTAAGCTTGATGGCGTGTCATTTATCAGTACAGGAAAAGTGGTTTTTGGTGGTACTTCGCCAATGACGATCACAAATGTAAATCCGTCGTTCAACCTGGTTTCAATCACAAATACGAATGTTGCCGGTGTTACTCCGCCAAGCAGCTGGACGATCGGCAATGAATTATTTATCGGAAACGCGGCAACATTTAATTGCGGTGCCGGCTTCAGTCATTCATTAGGTGCGAACCTTACCAATAACGGAACGCTGAACGGACAAACATCTACAGTAACGTTCACCGGAAATCCCGCTGAGATAAATGGCCTGGGGACTACTAATTTTTATAATCTTACGGTAGCTGCTACAGCTGATCTTACATTGAACAGGGCAATTAATATCAGCAAAGATTTTGTAGCTAATGGTGTGTTTATAGCCACAGGCCGCACTGTAGTGTTTAACGGAAGTACATCTTCTATTATCAGCGGACTTGCAGGCACTGTTACATTTGATGACCTCGAGCAGAATAAAACCGCAGGAACCACAACGCTGTCGATCCCGATAACAGTCACCGGCGACCTGATGATGACCAGCGGAATTATGAATACAACTGCTGTAAATCTTTTAACCTTATCAGATGCTGCAATTTCGACACCGGGAAACAGCACAAGCTTCGTCGATGGCCCGATGAAAAAGATCGGTAATGATACATTCACCTTTCCACTTGGTGATGGAACAATATGGGCAAGATTAGCAATAGAAGCTCCTGCCAGTGTTACTGATGCTTTTACGGCACAATATTTTGCAGTGGCTTACAGTAATACAACTTCGATGGCTGCATCACCAACCCCGGTGCTGAATAATGTAAGCAGTCTCGAATACTGGACTTGCAGCAGAACCACCGGAACTTCAAATGTCAAAGTAAAATTGTATTGGGAAAATGCTGCAAGAAGTGTGATTCAGAATTACACTCCTGATCTTGTTGTAGCACGCTGGAATGGTTCTGCCTGGGCAAATGCGGGACAATCTGCGATCAATGCATCCAGCCCTGGTGATCTTACTTCTGATATTATTTCGTCTTTTACCACGTTCACCTTTGGTTCATTATCCGGTGCGAGTCCTTTGCCGATCGAGCTCCTCAGCTTTACTGCAGTTGTAAACGAGACCCAGCAGGTAGAACTGAATTGGGTAACAGCCAGCGAAACAAACAATGATTATTTCACTGTCGAAAAAACAAGCGATGGAATAAATTATGAAGTTGTTGCTGTAGTTGATGGGGCAGGTACCGGTACACAAATGTTGCATTATAAAGCAATAGACCAAAATCCTTACTATGGAGTTTCTTACTACCGGCTTAAACAAACTGATTTTAACGGAATATATTCCTATTCTCCTCTTGTTGCAGTAACAATTGAAACCAATGTTGCATTTTCAATCAGCATTTATCCTAACCCGGGAAATGGAATCTCTACCAATATTGTATTGATAGCAGCAGAAGGCCAGGAAATCCCTGTATACATTACGGACGTGCTTGGCAAGGAATGCTATTATAATAATATTAAAGCGACGCAGAAGGGTACTGGCACCTATGAAATAAATTTTCCGGAGGAGTTAAGTCCCGGTGTTTATTTTCTATCCGCTATTTATGGTGATAAAGTTTTTTCTCAAAAAATTATTATTGAGTAAATAGTCAATCCTTAACAACTCCAATTTCGGAATAAAAAATTCGATTTGTCAGAAACAAGTGGCGAAGGAAAAATAATATTGCAAAAATATTAAGGGC
>JBKJMR010000664.1:0-4538 GCA_046596275.1 Bacteroidia bacterium
CAGATTCCCGATGTACCGGGAACAGTTACGAAGCAGGCGGGATTGATCGTAGCTGTTCCCGGACCGGTGATGGTGAAGGAATTGATTGCTGCTGCCCGGCATAGTAAAGTGATATAAAAAGTTTGTGCGTCATCCCGTACAAAATTCAATTGCGTTGATCCTGCACAATTGAGCGGAGGAAGCAGCGCTTGTCCCATTTCACAACCAAAACCTGTTACGTGAATGGCATAAGCAGGTTGAGTGCATCGTATATGAACAGCATTATTAGCGCTTACTGCGAGGTAATCAATATCGACACGGTAATATTCTCCTGCGAAAAGTGTTGCTACAGGAGTAGCAGCGCCATCAAGAAATACTTGCGTGTTGTTTTGTGTTGCCATTAAAATGACACTTTCATCACCGGTATTATTCAACGAACCTTTTACCGCGATGTAATCTGTTCCTACAACACTTACAGGAACCAGCTGGTCACCCATAATATCATAACAGCCACCGGAAGGATTATGATCCGAATCATCCTTAATAGAAACAACAACATCTTTGTCAGAAATAACTACAGCACCGGCAGGATGCGTGGAAGGCAAGCTCCAGTTTGCGCCGGTCCAGCCACAGGAATAAGTTTGTCCGCGGTTAAGCGTAACTGTAAACTGTGTTAATGCAGGATGACCATCTACAGGAACCGGTGAATAAATTGTTACCTGTGTTGCATTTTGTGTTGCGCAAATATCGAATGAAGCGAATGCCTGGTGTGGTGCAGCAAAAGATGCTTCATTGTTGAACGGAGCATGTTTGTGCATCGGAATATAAAACTGCTGACCAAGCGCATTCGGACCTTTCAGCGCCCATATGTCGGTGTTGTTTGTATTCGCACACTCATAATAAGCAGTGATAGGAGTGGTAGAAACAATGTGTAGTCCGGTGTTACAAATCGTGTTTGTAGGACGTGTTTCCAGCTGCGCTTTGAATGCGGTAAGATTTATCCTCCGCGATTTATTGGCTTGCACAGTTACTACAATAGGAATGAAAGCACCGTTTGCCGGTACATCCACAGTTATTGTAGAGGCGGCGCCTGCAGATGATACGATCAAATACAATGGTTCTCCGCCGGGAGAATTATGCAGATCAGTAATATCAGGTGGCGCGAGCCAGAAATCGTTTCCGCGTTGCGCATTCATGCTGACTGGTGCAGCGATGAAGGCAAGGATCAATAAAAAATAGAATAGCGGAAGAGAGAGTTTGGTAGCTGTTTTATTCATAGAGCCCCACTTAAAGGTGGCCTCTATATACGTGTATCAGGGAAAAAGGTTTAGCATTTTTTCACAACTAGCTGATAAAATGCCATGAATTCATTGATATTCATCCGTTAATGACCATCAAAAAATAGTTGGCTGCTCTTTTTATCACGCAGCAACTGTTCTACAATAACCAAGGCACGATTTTTCAAGACATCGTAACCGTGGTTATCTTCTAATGCAAGCAGGGAGGGGATAAGCACTGTCGCCAGTTCGATTGAAAGGTTTTTTTCATCGATGAGAAATAGTTTGCAACCTTTTAATTCACCCGATGGATTAAAAACAAACAGGCACCAGTGATTTTCATGAATGAAGTCAAGCACCAGTGGCTGGCCCGGATCAAATGCTGCAACGTTTGCCTTTTCGAGGAAAGCAAAAATTTCAATATCGGTGAGGATGACTTGCATTAAAGGAATGTACTGATGTGCTGATTTGCCATTGTGCTAATGGAAAAGCAATAAATTAAAATACGAGAATCTTTAAATTAACGTGCGATGAAAAATTTCGTGGTTGATTCGTGTTGATTTGATTCGACGGAAATAAAATAGCAACCATCAGCTAAATTAGTTTCCAGGTGAAGCTGAGAGATCTTTCCAGTTGCATGCTTTTCTTCATACACCAATTTACCGATCGAAGAATAAATCCGGATGTGTGGATTTTCCGCAGGCTGTAAAAATTGAAGGTTGATTTCGTTTGCCGATGGATTTGGTGAAACGATAAAAGAGGAAACATTTAATTCATTTATTCCCATCGTTTGACAATTCGTCAGCGGATCATTTCCGGAAGCTGTAATGAGTGGTGAAAAGAAATTGACCATATTCTGTAAACGCATTTGAATGTTGTCAATCGAATGACCATTAACAAAACAATCATTCATGTAATTATAATTACTGATAATATCAGCCTGGTAAGCAGGTGCAGTTGGTCCGAGAGAAACAAAATGCTGACGTAAACCTTCACTGCCATAAGCAAAAGGGTAGAAAAAATAATTCTGACAAATGTTCGATTGCGAATAACATTCCCAGTTTATTCTACCTAAAAGCCGGTTGAATTCATAATCCACAACCACATCAGAACCCTGGTGAAACATATAAACGGCCGGGGTAGCAGAAAGTTGGTTGAACATGGAAATATTCATTACGCCACCGAAAAAATTTCCAACACCTTTTACCGAAGCATCATAAACGCCGGTATATAATGTTCCGTCAATGCTTCCCAAATCAGGACGCGCGAAAGAAATGGTGGACGGATTGCATCCATACGTTGCAAAATCCGGATCAGGATTCGGCGCATTTGCAATGGCGTAACAATCCGCAGATTTTTCACTTTGCTGATCTGTAAATGCGGCAGCGAATGCAATAAATCCACCCGCACTTTGCCCTGCTATAAAAACATTATTCACATCGGAAGAATCGATAAGATGCCGCGTTTTCATTAAACGAATTACACCTTTAGCATCCTGCATACCACGAAAATTCGCACGGTAAATTTCACTGCTGTCAGCAATATATCCGCAAGGCGCAGAGAGGGAAGTACTGCAAAAAGGATACATTGTATAATTAGCAGCTTTGTGCGTGCCGAGGCGATAATTAATATTCGCAACTACCCAACCTTTAGCTGCAAGATTACGGGAGAGATAAACCAAATCCACATCTTCCTTACTTCCGGCCACCCACGATCCGCCATGCACCAGCACAATTACAGGACGCAAACAATTTCCATCGCCGTGCGGCTTGTAAATGTCCATCAGTAAGGTATCCGCATTGCCAGCGTAATCAGTTTCAATGCCGTACGCGTAATCCATTATGCTGTCGTAGGCATAATTGGTTTGTGTGTAGGCGAGTTGTGCGCTGATGTTTGCGGAGAGGAAAAGGAAAATGACGGATGTGAAAAATTTCATATTGTTGTTTTTAATTTGATAACTGCTCATTTTAAAGAATAATGAATATAGACAATTATTAAGTAAAAAGGTACGAAGATGAGTCCGTACCTTTTTGATTATTGCGAAAAGGGAGAGTTTCTAAACCAGCGAAATATCAAACTGAACCAAATCAATAAATTCCTGGATACGCTCATCCACTTGTTCTTGTGTCAAGCCAACCAAACGTTCTACTCCGAATTTCTCTACTGTAAATGAAGCCATTGCAGAACCGAAAATAATTGCGCGTTTCATGTTATCGAAAGAAATATCTTTTGTTTCCGCCAGATAACCGATAAATCCACCTGCAAAACTATCGCCTGCGCCTGTCGGATCGAAAACATCTTCAAGTGGAAGAGCCGGGGCGAAGAAAACCTGTTCTTTATTGAACAGCAATGCACCATGCTCACCTTTTTTGATGATGAGCACTTTAGGTCCCATAGCCAAAATTTTCTGTGCTGCTTTAACAAGAGAATATTCACCTGAAAGCTGGCGTGCTTCTGCGTCGTTGACTGTCAGAACATCTACAATCGCGATGGTTTTCATTAATTCGTCCATTGCGATGTCCATCCAGAAATTCATAGTGTCGAGCACGATGAGTTTCGGACGCTTTTTCAATTGCGCAATTACCTTTTGCTGAACCACCGGCATAAGATTACCCAGCATAAGGAAATCGCATTCTTTGGCAGCTTCAGGTACAATCGGGTCAAAATCAGCGAGAACGTTGAGTTCTGTGATCAATGTATCACGCGAATTCATGTCATTATGGTAACGTCCTGACCAGAAAAATGACTTTTCACCCTGTTTGATCTGCAATCCGGTGAGGTCGACCCCATGATTTTTCAACATTTCAAGTGATTCGTTGGGGAAATCACTTCCCACGACCGAAACGAGCGAAATATTCTTTGTAAAGTAGGATGCAGCAAGGGAAATGTAGGTTGCGGCGCCACCGATAATCTTATCAGTTTTACCAAAAGGGGTCTCAATCGCGTCAAAAGCAACCGTACCGACAACAAGAAGGCTCATAGATGTTTAATATTTTGGGCAAATGTATTGCATAATTCAATCGATCTGTCTAATATTGCAACCCGAAATTGGGGTAAGGCTCAAAAAAGGCATCGTTCTTTAAGCATATTAGTCAACCAGATATTTTCCTTCTTAGCTCAGTCCCGACTGAAATAAGTCGGGAAGCACATGATTATTGTTCTTGAATTATTGTAGTAACCAGATATTTTCCTTCTTAGCTCAGCTGGTTAGAGCACATGACTGTTAATCATGGGGTCCCTGGTTCGAGCCCAGGAGAAGGAGCATTAAGCCACCGAAAATTT
>JBKJMR010000317.1:0-12267 GCA_046596275.1 Bacteroidia bacterium
GGTTCGCATGAGCAGGTGGATGATATGTTGGTGATTGGAATCAGGGTTTAATAAAGGGATAATGAAAAAAAGCACATTCGTTATTTTCGTTATCATCTTCGCCTTGTTTGGTGGTTGTAGAAAACCTGTGCGTGATATTAAAATGCACGGTTATTTTTATGATCCGGAAACAGGAACACGGTTGAGCGATGGAACATTTAATTTTGATGTGGAATTCAGTGATAAATTTTCCGGTAGCACGATACGAAGGGATGGAAGCAACGGAACCACCGATGCAAACGGTAATTATGAATTGATCATCCGTGATGCAAAACGCAATAAGGAAGTTGGGAAACAGTATACGGGTGCGATTCATACTCCATACGGTAGCTCGGATTTCGAAATTTCACCTGATTTTTCAGTTAAACGTGATATGGAGCTGAATATTCCAGTCCGGTGGAAAGGCCCGTTCTTTCTTATTTTGAATAATGTAAACCCTTACAATGCGCAGGATGTGATCAGGGATTTTTATTTTTCCGACCCTGATCAATATTTTTATCCTTTGTCTGCTTATACATTTACAGGGATTATTTCAAATGATACAATCGACATGCGGGTTGAATCCGGGCAACGGCTTTTGCATTCCACGATTATAAAAAATAACATTACGACTCACCGTGTAGATACCGTTAACGTCTATACAAAGACTAATTCTTATTACCAGCTTAATTATTAATAAAAACAGATCATTATTATGTCAAAAGTTTTCCAGGACCGTTTTGATACGGAGAAGTACAAGATGGATACAAAGGTTCTTATCGGGCTTGTTGATTCTGAAATTATCAAAGCTTCTGTGAAAGAAGCGCCGGAAGAAATTGTGGAGCGGTTGTATTATATCGGAACTGCGTATAAGCTTCATTTCTGCTCGATCATTGATATTTTCGGTGATATCAAGCTTAATGAAACGCAATGCACCAATTTCATTATGGAATTGGATTTCGTTGATTCATTTGTGCAGGATCCAATGTTAAAAGTGGTGATCGCGGATATGAAAGCAGCTGCCCAGGAATGTATCGCGCAAAAAGGGAAAGTGAAATTTATTATCAGCGGAAATTAAGAAAAGGAAAATGGTGACGGGTGACAAGTGACAAGGGAAAAAATAAAAGAGAAATGCTTGAATTCAATTTTTCTCCTTTCCCCGTTATTGAAACCGAACGCTTAACACTTCGTGCTATCACGAAAGCTGATGCACGCCCGTTTTTTGATTTGCGTACACATCCGGATGTGTCGAAATATTCTGATCGTTTTCCGCCGAAGTCTATCGAGGAAATTTATATTTTCCTGGATAAAATTTTCGAAGCTATTGCTGCCAATCAAAGTATTGCGTGGGCGATTTCTTTGAAAGGCAATGATGAATTTATCGGCACAGTAAATTTTCACAGAATATATCCAGAACATCATCGTGCAGAAATGGGCTACCAACTTTTTTCAAGCCACTGGCGACAAGGAATTATGTCGGAAGCGGTGGCGGCTGCAATTGCTTATGGATTTAATACCATGAAGCTTCATAGCATCGAAGCACAATTGAATCCGCATAATGAAGCATCTATTGCACTATTAAAAAAGCAAGGATTTGTACAGGAAGCGTATTTTAAAGAAAATTATTATTTCAACGAAAAATTTCTTGATACAGCTGTGTATGCATTGCTTAATAAATAATTATTTCATTGTTAATGCGGATGGTTTGCACTAATTTTAGTTTGATCTTTTATTTTTTATAGATAATGCCTGAACAGCAAAAAAATAATCCATTACACGGAATCAGGCTCGACACCATGCTTGAGGCACTGGTAAAACATTACGGTTGGAAAAATCTTGGATTAATAATCGTTATTAAATGTTTCAATGAAAATCCAACGATGAAATCAAGCTTAAAATTTCTAAGAACAACACCGTGGGCAAGAAAAAAAGTAGAAGATCTTTATCTCGAATTAATTACTGAATAGTGTTTGGTTCGGAGAAAATAGATTTTATCTTCTTGTTAGTTCAGAAGGAAAAAGCATTGTTGTATATTCGCAATTCACTTAATTATAAATCAATTTAAATCTTAAAGAACATGAACATAGCAATACTCGCACTTGCAGCATTAATCCCTCTCATTATCGGGTTCGTTTGGTACAATCCAATGGTTTTCGGAAAAGCATGGATGCGTGCGGCAGATGTTACGGATGAAAAGCTTAAAACAGGTAATATGGTTGTAAGACTTCTTGTAACCTATGTGTTCAGCTTTTTAATTGCGCTGGTTCTTCAGACAATGGTTATACACCAAAGTCATATTTTTTCAATTCTTATTGACGAGCCGGGATTCGGGGATTCCAAATCAGAAATTGGAATGTTGTATGATAATTTCATGGCAAAATTCGGAAACAACTTCAGAACATTTAAACACGGAGCGCTTCACGGAACAATTGCTGCGCTTGTATTTGTAATGCCTATTATGGCCATTAACGCCATGTTCGAGCGTAAAAAATTCAAATACATTGCAATCAACGCTGGTTACTGGATCGTAAGTCTTGCGCTTATGGGTGGAGTGGTTTGTGCATTCATTAAACTCTGATAATGTCTTCTGAAGAGCTCACCCGGTTAAATAAATTCATTCGTGAAACGGGTTTCTGTTCGCGCAGGGAAGCTGATCAGTTTATTGAGCAGGGAAGAGTAACGGTGAATGGAAAAGTTCCCGAGCTCGGCACAAAAGTTTCTACTGCAGATGATATTCGTATCGACGGAAAGCCGATCAATAAAAAAGAGGAAGCTCTTTATCTTGCGTTCAATAAACCTCCGGGAATTATTTGCACGACAGAGCGCGACATCAAGCACAATATCATTGATTATATAAATTTTCCCACGCGTATTTTTCCTGTGGGAAGATTAGACCGTGCTTCGGAAGGTTTGATCTTTCTTACGAACGACGGTGATATCGTGAATAAAATTTTGCGCGCCGGGAATAATCATGAGAAAGAATATCTCGTTACCGTAAATCGCCCGGTCAATGATACATTTATTCGTCGCATGGGTGATGGCATTCCGATACTCGATACGGTGACAAAAAAATGTTTCGTAGAACAGACGGGAAGATTTCAATTCAGAATTATTCTCACACAAGGATTAAATCGCCAGATCAGGAGAATGTGTTCCTTCCTCGAATATGAAGTGACGGCGTTAAGAAGAATACGCATCATGAATATTACGCTTGCTGGATTGACAACCGGTGAATGGAGAGAATTTACGAAGGAAGAAATGAATACGATCAATAAGCTCATTGAAAATTCAAGCAAAACAGCATGAGAAAACTTTTATTCTGGCTGATGCCTGTCCTTTATATTGTGGCCGGAATAAACCATTTCATCAATCCGGATTTTTATTTAAACGTCATGCCCTCGTGGATGCCGGAACCGTTGCTGCTTGTTTACATCAGTGGTGTAGCAGAAATTTTATTAGGCGCAGGTCTAATCCCGAAACAAACAAGAAAAATTTCTGCATGGTTAATTATTGCGATGCTTGTCGTTTTCTTTTTCGCCATTCATATTCCTATGATGATAAAATATTACGGAGTAGATGTAAAATGGTTTTGGATTTCAGTTATCAGATTACCGATTCAAATTTATCTCATCTGGTGGGCCTGGAAATTCACCCGGAATAAAAAGGACAAAAATCCCGTAATCCATTCTGCGTAATCAGTGGCCAACCTAACCCGCAAAGATTTCCTGAAATTAGCATCCCTCGCCGGAGCAGGAATCCTGATTTCCGGTTGCGCCACCGATGAAAATAAGAATGAATCTGACGCTGCAACAACAACAGATTCTGCAAGCGCACAAAAAGATATTCCCGAAAAACTTTCCGTTGATCTCATCCGCAAAGATGATCCACGTTACGAAGAATTGCGAAAAGGCTTCAATAAGCGCATCAGCAAATTTCCGTTGGTCATTGCGCTTTGTACTTCAACAGCAGATGTTGCAGAAGCAATTCAATACGCACGAAAAAATAATCTTGCCATCGCAGTAAAAAGTGGCGGACACAGCATGGAAGGATTTTCTTCGAATGACGGAGGAATGGTTATTAACCTCAGCAGAATGAATGCTGTGGAAATGCTTGAGGATGATAAAATAAAAGCCGGTCCGGGTTGCACACTTTCGCATTTGTACGATGAGCTATTGCCAAAGGATAGGCTGCTTCCTGCCGGATCATGCGGCACAGTTGGTTTGGGTGGATTAACACTCGGCGGTGGCTACGGACTTTTTTCGCGCAAGTTTGGCTTAACCTGCGATCATCTTGTGGAAGCAACGATGGTGGATGGAAACGGAAAAATTATTTCCACGAAAGATGATCCTGAATTATTATGGGCATTGCGCGGCGGTGGCGCAGGAAATTTTGGTGTGGTAACAGAATTGGTTTACCAAACACAGCCGAAACCGGAGACAATGCAAGCGCATTATTTCAAAGCAAGAAAGCTCGATGCAGCAAGAGCAAAAAGTATTCTTCAAAAATGGTTTGCCTTTTCTGAACAGCTTCCTGATACCTGTTTTTCAGGATATGTTCTCAATGGAAGTACGCTAAATATTCTTGTTACAAATTTCGGTGAACTGACTACAGAGCTTCAGCAGCATTTTGATACGTTCGCAATAGAAACGGATGAATTTAAAGCCGGTGAACCAACAGAACTTTCTAAGAAGCTGAAAAATTATTACGGCTCACTTGTCCCTGTGTATTTTAAAAATTCTTCCGCCGGATTGTATAAATCATTCGCAGCTGTTGAACCATTCATTGAAGAGGTGCTTGAGAAAATAATTTCCAACCCCGGCATGATCTTCCAGGTGAATACGCTTGGAGGAAAAATTGCTGACGCTGAATTTGAAAAAGTTTCCTGCTACCCGCATCGTGCATACAATTTCATATCCGAATTGCAAGCCTATTGGGAAACACCCGCACGCGAAGAAAAGCTGCGCAATGTGTCGATAGAAATATTAGAGACAATCAAAAACAACGACATCACCTCCCAATACATCAATTACTGCAGCCTCGAATTTGACGACTGGCAACAAGCCTACTACGGCGACAATTATTCCCGCTTACAGTCCGTAAAGAAAAAATACGACCCCGATAATTTCATCAGGCATCCGCAAAGCATTAAATAGGGGGAACGAATTACGAATGAAAACGAATATACGAAGGGAATGAATTACGAATGAAAGCGAATTTACGAATGCTTTCAGTATAAATATCTCCGCGTTTCCTTTTGCGTCTCCGTGACTCCGCGTTAAAAGAATAGCGCTAGGAAATTTATATCTTCTGAAATACAACAGTATAAGAATTACGAATCAAAACCATTACCGCAAAAAACTCATAAGAGAATTTCACCGCAGCTCATTCGTATATTCGCCTTGATTCGTAATTCGTTCCCCCAGCTATTCAACTTCACAAATAAAAACCTTCGATTCCTTATTCCCACGGAATTTATAAAGCGATTGAAAACCAACATCTGCAATCGTGAAATTCATTCCCGGTGAACGGTATTCTTCCACGATATTTTTAATCTCAATTCCTTCCAGCTCTTTCTGGTCAGCGAAACGAATGTAAACACGGATGGTAAAATCGTCATCGAGTAAATCTGCACCCTTATAATTTTCCCCTAACACGCGTTTCAGCTTCTTCAACTTTTTATACGAATACCGATAATTATACGTGAGTGCAGAAATATCTGAAAGCACTGCGCTGCCGGTAGGATGTGATCCTGCGCCCTTGCCCGTAAATGTTTGTGTGCAGGAAAATGCTCCTTCTACTTCAATGCCATTGTATTCGTAAAGCACTTTGTAAAGCTCATCATCCGGTTTTACAAAACGAGGCATTACGTACACTTGAAATTTGTCATTAGATTTTGCTGCACTTGCGATGAGCTTAATGCGCAAACCTTTTTCTTTTGCATAACGAATATCATTGAATGTTACATTCTGAATTCCTAATGCAAGAATTTGTTCCGGCTTTAAGATCACACCGAAAGCATGAATGCTCAGCAAACACAATTTGTACATGGTATCGAATCCGGCAACATCCAGCCACGGATCAATTTCTGCAAACCCGCTTGACTGCGCATCTTTCAGAATTTCCGAATAGTCCTTGCTTTCAAGCTCCATGCGGGTGAGAATGTAATTTGTTGTACCATTCAAAATTCCGCGAAGGCTGCTCAGCAATTCATTATCGTAATATTCTTCAAGCGTACGAATAATAGGAATGCTTCCGCCGGCTGAACCTTCATAGATCAGCGCAACATTATTTTCTTCCTGCAGCGCATATAATTCTTCGAAATAAGTCGCAAGCATTTTTTTACTCGCGCTCACTACAGCAGTTTTATTTTGCATCGCACGTTTTACAATGGCGAATGCTTCATCAGTATCATTGATCATTTCAACCACAACATCGAGGTCTTTGCGATCGAGAATATCATTTTTCTCATAAGTAATGAGCGACATGTCGACAGATCTTTTCTTCGCCGGATCTTTTACGCAAATCTTTTCGATATCTGCCCGCAAAACTTCGGAATGATTAAGCACATCGTATAATCCTTGTCCGACACATCCGAATCCGAATAGTGCTACTGAAATATTTTCTTCTTTATTTGACATTTTCTTGTTGGGGATTTAGTGTCCGCCGCGGCGGAGGGTGATTTAATGACTTGGAGATTGAGACCGGGTGATTATTAGAATTGGATTCCTTCTTTTTGAAGATCATTGATCATTTGTGAGGATGATTTTACTGTGATGCTTTTTATTCCGATGGCTTCGGCTCCGATGATGTTGGGAATAGTGTCGTCGAGAAAAATTACTTCTTGTGGTGCGAGCTCGAGATAATTAAGGACAATGGTGTAAGCTTTTACTTCGGGTTTGCGAACGCCTGTTTCGTGTGAGCTGAAAATCTTTTCGAAGTGCTGCAATTCATCTTCGTATCGTGCAGGCCAAACGCGTGCGTGCGTTGCATTCGTATTTGTCAGCGCAACTAAACGATAATTCTGTTTCAGCTTGATTAAAGTTTTTTCAATTCCTGGAAATGCATCGAGGTAAATTTTATTCCAGCCCGTTGCAAAATCCTCTACCGTTAATTCAACGCCAATTAAATCCGAGACGTGTTTTGCATACTGCTGTTCCGTCAATTTATTTTCAGAAAACTGATCGTACGCAAGATCAAACCGAAAACGCTTACGGATTATTTCCGAATTCAGCTTAGCAAGACTTCCCCAATAAGCATAAGCCATCTCGAAAGTAACTTCGAAGATCACCTTCCCTAAATCAAAAATCAATGCTTTATACTTGTTCATTTTAAATTGTACATCGTTATTCTCCAATGGCCCAAATCCAAGTCTTACATCTCAAGTCTCACATCTCACATCTCACAAATGTAATCCGCATTCCGTTTTTGATCTGTTCACCCATCTTCCTTCTCTTCCTCTTCCTTTTACTGTGCAATGAATGCAGCCGACAGAAGCGAATCCATGTGCGAGTAAAGGGTGAGGCGGAAGATCATTTAATTGTAAGTATGCTTTCGATTGTTCATTGGTCATGTCAATGATCGGGTAAAATTTGATAATGTCATCTTTACGTTCGAACACATTCATCTTTTTACGATATGAATTCTGCGTTGACATTAATCCCGATACCCAAATTTCGAAACCGGGTTTTATTTTATCCAGCGGTTCCACTTTATTTATTGAACAACAGAGATCAGCATCTTTGCTCCAGGTTTGATCTTCGCGTGTGAATTTATTTTTCCATTCTTCCGGCTGCACATCTATAACGGTTAATCCGAACAATTCGGTGAGACGTTCTTTGTATTGTAATGTTTCAGCGAAGTGATAGGTTGTGTCGAGAAAATGAACCAGCTGTTGTGGATTTACCTTCTTAAACAAATGCAAAAGAATCACCGACGTTGTTCCAAAGGATGAAGTGAAAAGCACACGGTTAAAATCTTTGTACAATTCAGCCACACGTTCTTCCGGAGATAACGTACGATATTTTTCGTTCAGCACTTCTAAGTCGATCACAGGAACATGCCGATTAAAGATTTAAGACTGGTTATAATGATCAGCAGTCCGACCATAATTAATCCGTTGCGAACAGAAATACGTGTAGATAACCAGATTGAAAATGGTGCCGCTATCAATCCCCCCAAAATTAATCCGAGTATGATCATCCAGTGACCAATGCCGATCATAAAGAAGAAAGTAATTGTGCTTACAACTGCAACAAAAAATTTCGCCGCATGCGCAGAGCCGATGGAATAACGAAGATCACGTCCACCTGCAACAAGAGAAGAAGTAACAATCGGTCCCCAGCCACCGCCGCCAACGGAATCTAAAAATCCTCCTGCAAGCGCAAGTACTCCGACACGTTTGATCTTTTTTCTTTTCTTGCGAAGAACGCCTAATGCTTTGCGGATGATCAGCACGCCAAGAATAAGTGTGTAAACAGAAACAGCAGGTTTAACATAACCAATGTATGGTTTGAGCAACGAGATCGTACAGGCACCAACAATTGCGCCGACAGCACCGGGAATCAACATCGAACGGAAAAGTTTTACGTTGATATTTCTGTATCGCAGATAAATAAGTGATGATGTTCCCGTTGTCACAATTTCTGAAGCGTGCATACTTGCGCTTGCTACTGCGGGAGGAATTCCGAATGAAAGAAGAAATGTTGTTGTCGTTACTCCGTAAGCCATTCCCATTGAACCATCAATCAGCTGCGCAATAAATCCGGCGAGGATCCAGAGCAGGATGGTAGAATCAACTGAAGAAATTGTGGTGGACGCCCACGAGCCGATCGTTGCGAAAGGAAGGTAGAGGAATAAAAAATGGCCGGTGATCAGTAACGCGATAACGGATAAGCCGTATAAAATTCCTATCCGTATTTTTTTCTTGCGTTGCTTTTTTTTGTTTTGCTTATCGATAAGAAGCGTTGCTGCTTTATTCAGCTGATTAACTTTTTCTTTTAATGGAGACAAATGTGAGCGCAGCTCCTCCAGGTTTTCAATGGCGCGTTGTGTTTCTCCCGGAATCGCATCAGTCAAAACTTCACGCAGGCGTTTTGAAAGTGCAGGTGATTTTCCATTGGTAGAAATCGCAAGCTTCAGATCGCCTTTGCGAACAATTGAACCAAGATAAAAATCACAAAGCCCGGGAGTGTCAGCAACATTAACCAGCAAATTTCTATTATGTGCTTCACGCGTAATTTCTTCTGACAAACCAAAATCATTTACAGCTGCAAAAACAAGATCTACTTCATCACAATCTTCCGCTTGAAATTCGCGTTCATAAATAACGAGGTTGGTGAATTCTTTTGAGAAATCAATGATCTCCGGGCTTATTAACGGAGCGACAAGTGTGACTTGTGTTCCGGGACTATTTACAAGAACGGATTGTAATTTTTCCATCGCTACATTTCCTCCTCCAACGATGAGCAGGCGTAATTCTTCCAGCTTCAGGAAAACAGGAAACAACCGGTTTTCATTTTCAGCCTCAGGCGGAATTAATTCAGGATGGTATGGTGATTCGGCGTCTGCCACTAGGGTTTTGTGTTTTCAGGTTTTGAAAAAGTCATAAAAAGAATAAGCCTGATGGTATGATGTTGTTCAAAAATATTGCTGCCCGTTCTTTGAAACAAGTTAAGATAGGTAAGCTGAAACGTGAAACTTTTATTCAGCCTGTAACCTATTCCCAAATAAGCGCGGTTCTGATCGAATGTGGTTTTTCCTTTCGTGGTTGTGGCAAACATATATTCGTTGCCTGCCAATAAAAGAAATCCTCTTGCATTATCCGGCGTAATGTTATAACTGTAATCAACTCTTGCACGCGAGCGGAAACTGGCGAATGAAAAATTATCTTCGAAATCAAACAAATCATATTGCCTGATGAAACGTTGTTCCAAACGATAACGCGGATAAAAAAAATGTTTTTTAATAGTGAATTTTTTTCCGATTTCCTGCCACGGACGTATTTCAGGTCGTGGTGGACGTGAATTCGGATTCGGATACAATGCGACCACACCGACTCCGCCTGTAAGCATGATTTTGTTTTTCGCTGTCCAGGTCAGGCCCGGGCGGATCAGCCATGCAAACCAATCACCGTCTGTGTATTCATACCGCGCCTGTGCATCAAGATTTACATTCCATGAAGGTGAAAAATTATATTGCGCAAATATTCCTACCCACGAAAGATTACGCGTACTAACTTCCCGAGTCGATTGTGCGTTACCAATCAACGCAATAAATAAAAAAATTAAAATTGCCTTACTCTTCATGGCTATTTTTATGTTTTTGATTTTCCCCCGCATTGTGTTACGAGTAATATAATGTTGTTGGTCAAAATAAAATTTACCAGGTGGGTTTGTATGGAACAGGTATTTGTAACGGGCCAATAAAAGTACGGGTTTCTCCTCAGTCGAATGAAAATCATAGCTATAATCATTCTTAATCTTCACCTGGAAATGATGAATGAAAAACTATGTCCCGGATCATTTTCCGTGGGTTAAATATTTGGTTGCGGAGTTAAACGTAAATAAGGTTTAACACGCGTATAACCTTTTGGAAATTTCGCTGCAATTTCTTCATCCTTCACTGCTGGCGTGATCACAACATCTTCGCCCTGCTTCCAGTCTGCAGGAGTTGCAACACTGTAATTAGCGGTCAGCTGAAGTGAATCGATCACACGAAGCAGCTCGTCAAAATTTCGTCCGGTGCTTGCAGGGTAAGTAAGAGTGAGCTTGATTTTTTTATCAGGACCGATAATAAATACGGAACGGACCGTAAATTTTTCGCTTGCATTCGGATGGATCATATCATACAGCTCTGCAACTTTTTTATCTTCATCCGCGATGATCGGAAAATTTACAATCGTGTTTTGAGTCTCATTAATATCTTTCACCCAGCTGTGATGCGAATCGATTCCATCCACACTTACTGCAATTATTTTCACATTTCTTTTTTCGAATTCAGGTTTCAGCTTTGCAGCGCGGCCTAGCTCTGTGGTGCATACCGGTGTGAAATCGGCAGGATGAGAAAAAAGAACAGCCCATTTATCGCCGATCCAATTATGAAGAGAAATTTCTCCTTCAGTTGTTTGTGCCGTAAAGTCCGGCGCGATGTCTCCAAGTCGTAAGCTCATAAGTAGTTTTTTTAAGTTGATTAATATTTGTTTTGAATTTGCGTAAAAAGAAAAAGGCTTCCCGGTTTAACGGAAAGCCTTTTTCAGAGTATGAGTATAGCTTTTCCGTTTACGCGAATGCGCAGCACATCATGCTGTTCATCATTGCGTTTGTATGGAAAAGTTGGTTGTTCATTGTCGTTATTGTTGGGGCAAAGATAGAAGGCTTTTTCATTTCGATCCAAACTTCAGGCAAATAAATTATAAAAAAATCCTTTGCACCTTCCGAAAGGCTTATAAACACCAGGTTTCAACTAAAATTTGAATATGAATTTTTTCTTCTTTTGGAATTTCCCGCCTTACTTAACTTTTATAAAAGTCGCAACAGGCCTGAATAAACCACGGCGATCCAGGTTTATCAGCTGGGCCGGCGTTGCAGAAATGATATAATAGGAAAGATCTTTTGAGCGTGTGAACGGCGTTACAACTGAAAAAGCGCCGGTTGAATCGACATCCGTTTTTCCTTCATCCATTCGTTCCTGCATGTGTTTCTTTTCATCTTTCGGCAAAGTCGGAACTGCAATTGCGAGCTTCGATTTATACAAGGTGATCTGCATTACTTTCCATTCATTTTTATTTTTTACATCACGCATGCTCAGCCAGTATGCATCGTTATAACTTTTCAGCAACGTATCTTTTCCAAGCTTATACACTTGCGAATTGCGTGTGATGTAAACAATGGAATCAGGTGTTGAATATTCTACATACCGGTCAACGCCGGCGCGAAATGCGTATCCACCTGTTTTCAATTTATATAAACCGACCTTGGCAGTATCTGAAATCGGAATTTGAGTTCGTGTAGGACGCACCAGGGTCATTGAACCCGCGCGTACATAAAGCGAATCTTTATTATCGACATAGTTTCCGAGCAATACAGCAGGAACTTCTTTCAGCGATGGCGTGCCGCTGGGCTGATCGCTTGTAAAACGAACATCGCCTTCACAGGAAGTGAAAAAAATCGGGAGCAGGAGCAGGAATGCAGAAATGAAACGTAGCATAGAAATCGGTCTTTGATAAAGCGGCACGATTTTTCCTTAGCTTTA
>JBKJMR010000325.1:0-3417 GCA_046596275.1 Bacteroidia bacterium
GTTACGATGTATTTGTGACCAAGCGGCAACGACACCGCATATTTACCTGTGTAAGATTTAGAATACAATTCAAGCGTTCTCAATTTTTTTGCACCATCTTTCACAATGATCTGCGCACCGACCGGTTTGTTATTGTAGGTTACCGTTCCGCTAAAAAGCATAACATTGATATTGTTCAGATCAAAATCAGCTTCCACCATATAAATATCCTGCTGCCCAAATCCACCGGGTTTTCCTGAAGAATAGTAACCGTGATTACCATCTGTTGCCAGCACGAAATATTTATCATCACCGGGTGTGTTAATCGGGTAACCCAAATTCACCGGCGCTGATGCATCTGAAAAAGTGCTGTCAACAGGTGTAAGAATGGTTTTGAAAATATCATAACCACCCATGCTGTTGTGACCTTCCGAGCTGAAGAGCAATGTTACACCATTCGGATGCAAAAAAGGTGCGTCTTCATCGTTCGCTGTATTCAATTTCGGTCCCATGTTTTTGATCTTTCCCCAGGTGCTGTCGGGCTGCAGCGTGGCAACCCAAATATCTCTTCCGCCATACCCACCCGGACGTTCACTTGCAAAATAGATCGTGTGCATGTCGGCAGAAAACGTAGCGCTTCCTTCCCAACTTTGAGAATTGATCTCGCCTCGCAAAGGAACCGGCGATGACCAGTAAAATCCCTGCATGGTGCTTACATACAAATCACCATTACCGGCTTCATCTTTATAGATCAGCAATGTTTGTCCGTCATTCGAAATACCAATACATGCATCATGACCTTTTCCGTTGATGGTCGAATCCATTGGCTCAGGTGGCAACCATTTCATTCCATCACGCGAAGTGAAAACAACATCTTCGAAATATGTTCCGGAAGAATCAGGCACACCCGGATAAGATTGAAGTCCGCCGATAGAAGAATCTCCGCGATACGTCAACACCATAACAGAATCATCCGTTGAAATAACCGGAACGTATTCTGAATTGGCAGTATTAACAGGAGCGCCAAGATTGGTGATCTTCGCTTTTACAGGATTTGCAGTAAGCGTTTTTGCATTTAAACAATACTGGCGCAGACGATAAGAAGCTTCAACTTTTGCAGGATCATTATCTTTATTCAGATCATACAGATCCAGGTTTGTAATTGCATCATCATAACGCTCATTCAGGTGATACGCATAGGCGAGATACAAATCGATATCCGCTGCTTTCGGATTATTATTTTTTACTGTAGAAAGATATTCAAGCGCCTTTGTTGTTTCATCACTTTTATAAAGCAGGCAAATCCCGATTTTATAGATCAGATAGGTATTTGTTCCGTAAAGTGGCTCGAGTGAACGGTAAAGCGGTAAAGCCTGGAGGTAACTTTCATTTTCAAAATATTCCTCTGCTCTTCCGAAAATAATTATGCTGGGTTTATCTTTCTTATATCCTTTTCCAAGATCAGCAAGTTGGGCAATAGCGGGAGAAATTCCTGCAAGAACAAATAATATAAAAAGTAAGCGTTTTTTCATAACCCGGGGATTGCACCAAATTTACTTTAATTTTCTGCCATATATGGGATTTCTTAAACAGGAAGAAAAAACTTTTCACGATTCGATTTCGGTAATTCCCGAAGCCGCGATCCATGCTGTAGTCCATGCGGACTGGAAATTAAATCCACCCGTCACCCCATCAATATCCAACACTTCTCCTACGAAAAACAATCCTTTTTGTTTCCGGCTTTCCATAGTTTTAAAATCTATTTCCGAAAGCTTAATACCGCCGCAGGTAACAAATTCTTCTTTAAAA
The DNA here is from genome assembly GCA_046596275.1 of Bacteroidia bacterium. Lineage (GTDB taxonomy): Bacteria > Bacteroidota > Bacteroidia > Palsa-965 > Palsa-965. The sequence continues at coordinate 1,789 of JBKJMR010000325.1, forward strand.
GTTGTTTTACCTTTTACCTCAAAACGATCACTTACAAGAATTTGGGCAAGCTTTCGGATTTGTTTGTTGGAAAGATCGGCCCACCGCATTTCATAATCGAGTCCCGATTTTTTAACAAGAAATTGCCAGAGCCGTTTTACAAGCTGGTAAGGATTTGCATTAATGACCAGCTGCGCATTGTATTCGCTCCGTGATCTGACAAGGTTTTCAAAAACTTCTTCTTCCTTCTTTTCGCCGAGCCAATCTATTACTGCGGTAAAATGATAATTCTTTTCTGCCAACTCACGCGCGCCCCAGGCTGAAGCTTTTAAAACTGCGGGACCACTCATTCCCCAATGCGTAATCAACAGCGGGCCTTCCGTTTTGATTGCTGTTCCTTCTATTTTCACTGTCGCATTTTCCACGCTCACGCCCATCAGCTCACTTATTTTATTTCCGGGCATGTTGAAAGTGAACAAAGAAGGAACGGGCGGAATAATTGTGTGACCGGTTTTTAAAATAAACTCATAACCGGCAGCTTTTGCATTTCCGCCTGCTGCGATGATCAATTTGTTGCAGCTGATCTTTTCGGTTTCATTGACGGAAAGCAAAAATCCATTTGCAGTAGCTGCAATTTCACAAAGTTCATGTTGCATGAGAATTTCAACATGATGTTTTTTTGCCTCTGAGAAAAGACATTCAACGATTGTTTCAGAAGTATTGGATACAGGAAACATTCTTCCATCACTTTCAGTTTTCAGCTCCACTCCTCTTTCACGAAACCAGTTGATTGTTTCCTTTACACTGGAACGGCTGAATGCACCACGCAATTCTTTTCCGCCGCGCGGATAAAATTTTACCAGCTCACGATCATCAAAACACGCATGCGTTACGTTACATCTTCCACCACCCGAAACGCGCACCTTTGAAAGCACTTTGTTATTCTTCTCCAGAATAGCAACCGACAATTTCGAATTCAGCCGCGCAGCATTGATTGCAGCGAAAAATCCTGCCGCGCCGCCGCCGATGATGATGATGTCGTAATGAATTGTGTTTGCCATTCGGGCGCAAGTTTACGGAAATTACCCCGTTTACATGGGTTTCATATTTAAGACTATTGAGAACTGATATTCAAAAAATGCAGACAGTTATGGTTTGTCAATGCATCCTGGTGAGCAGCCGCTGTAACTTGCATCGAAATATTAAAAAACGTTAGTTACCCAGTCGTGTTTGCATTTTTATTCGTGAATCGGTTATTACATCCGACTGAGCGTTACACAAACAAAAAGAAAATGAGAAAGTCAATATTTATGTGGCATCTTATGTTAGTCTTATTGACAAGCAATTGTTTTGCACAAGAAGACGATTTAAATATTTTTTTTCAGGATACAATTCACTTTGTTTCCCTAGAAAAAAGAACATTATTGAGCTTTGACTCTACCAGGATAAAAATTCTTGATACAATTAAAAATCCTGATTGTTATGTCTCGCGTTTTTATCCTGAACCTTATCAGCAAAGCATTTCACTTATTGTCAGGCAGAAAAATTCCTGGGACATTTATGAAATAATTCAAGATGCGAATGACAAAATAAATATTGACAGAGTCGATTTTAATGGAACAGGCAACAAAGAATTAGTTAATTACTACT
>JBKJMR010000701.1:0-3001 GCA_046596275.1 Bacteroidia bacterium
CATGAAAATCTTTTTCAGTTATGGTGAATGGGATGGAATCAATAATGGTATGCAAATAAAAATACCTGTCACTCATTTTTGCAAACCCTGTAAGATTCGCTGCTGAATCTTTGCAATCTATTAGCATTGTATCACGCGTAATATCTGAATTACGTTTAACCTTATTCTCATCAATATAAAAAACGTGCGTATAGCTAAATAGCTTTGGCTGGGCAATACAACAGTCTTTAAAAGGCTCAGCATAATCTGGTGTCGCTATGCAATCGAGGTTATGGCCTTCTCCGCACTTGCCCCGAAAAACAAAACAACCGGTTTCATAGTTCAACTCCAATTTTGAATCCGACCTTTTCCAATATATTTTTCCATCGATCGTAGCGGCGTCCCAAACAGTAGGACACGTATTCACACCGCGACAGATCTTGAACACACACATAGCAGTATCATCGCGCATTTTTATTTGATCGCACGGTTTTTTATTGAGCGCAATTGTCCCGAAAGTAATGAGTGGCTCACCGTCAGTAGTTTCAAAAACAATATTGGCTTTTGCTCCTTCCTCTGCATTATAATAAGCATTTACTACCGGGGTAGAATTGCAAACACCACAAGGCTCAAAATAATCGAGCGGCGCTTCTACAATTTCACCACGGGCGCCGTCCAGCTTTAATTTCCCGTTGGTCATCGGGATTAGAAAAACATCTACCCGGCGATTATAAGCAAGATTTTTCTCCTTTGAATCCGAAATGGACTTATCTGTTTCACCGAGGTTTTTCTCTTTAAAGTGCAGTTTGCCTTTCGACTTTAAAGTGATGTATTCTTTAACAGCATTCGTCCTTCTTTGAGCAAGCTTTAAATTGTAAATGCTGGAAGCAAGAGTATCTGTATGACCATACAATTCAACCAGGAATTCTGATTCCCCGATCAAGGTGATAAGACTATCCAGCTTTTGTTTTGTTTCGACGGTAAACTTTGTTTTATCCAGGTCAAAAAACACGGACGTTCGATTGCAGATCTGCTGGGCTTGTGCCAGGAGAGTAAAAGCGATAAAAAATAAAATGCAGGTCTTACGTTTCATACTAGTTGGTTGACCAAATAACGCACAGGCAAGTGAAAGATACAGCTGTTCTAAATGTTCAACTAATAACGCCATTTTATATTTAAGCGTAGGATTTTAAAGGGCGGAAAAATTCCTGAATTTGAACATCGGTCGAATTCCCGGAAGAAAGTTCGTCGAAGACTGTAAATTCGTGCAACATTATTCATTATGAAAAAAGCTGATGATAGTTCGTTCTCACGTGATTTGAATTTCTGGATTGATTCGTACAATGATCTTTTTTCAGATTTCGATTCACGTCCTTATTCAGAGCGTGCTATTTCGGATGATTTTATTTCTGAATTAAATAAGCTCACGGAAGAAAAAGATGATTTTATTAAAACCATTATTTTCCAGGTCCCGGCAAAAGTGCGTGATGAAAAAACAGAGGCAGTTATTACGGACCGGCTGACAAACGGTTTGCTCAATCAATACATTCGCTTTTCAAAAGAGCTGAATCGTAGCCGCAGAAATGGAATTTTAATGACTGTTCTCGGAATTGCGGCAATGATGCTTGCTGTTTATATTACTTCGCTTGGAGAACATACCTTAATAATAAATTCTCTTAAAATACTTTTTGAGCCGGCAGGATGGTTCCTCATCTGGACAGGTCTTGACAAAATGTATATGGGAGGAAAACCGATAAAACGGAAACGCGATTTTTATGCGCGGCTTGAAAAAAGTAAAATCGAATTTATCGCAGACTAAATCTTTTGCAATATTTCTGCCGCTTTCTCAATTGTTTCATCCTTCTTAGCGAAACAAAAACGAAGCATATTATCATAAACTGGCTTATGATAAAAAACGGAGATCGGAATTGCAGCCACACCATTTTCTTTGATCAGGCGTGTTGCGTAATCTGCATCTTTTTCATTCGTGATCTTATCATAGCTCAACAGCTGAAAATAAGTTCCGGGAGTTGGCACCAATGAAAAACGTGAACCTTTCAGCATTTTGTTGAACAGGTCGCGCTTTGCCTGGTAAAACGCACCAAGCTCTTTATAATGTGATTTGTTTTTTAAGAATTCCGCAACACCGAATTGCATAGGTGTGTTGGTTGCAAACACAAGGAACTGGTGCACCTTCCTGAATTCCGTCATCAGCTCTTTCGGGGCTACGCAATAGCCGATCTTCCATCCCGTAGTATGAAAAGTTTTTCCGAATGAAGAAACAATAAAGCTTCGGTTGGCGAGATTCGGATAACGCGCCATGCTTTCGTGCTGACGGCCATCAAAAATTATATGCTCGTACACTTCGTCAGCAAGAATAATGATGTCGGTTTTATTCGTCAGCTTTTCCAGCTGTTTCATATCATCCGCATTCAAAACGGCGCCGGTTGGATTATGCGGACTGTTGATGATGATCATACGTGTGCGATGATTCACCAGCTTTTTCACCTCATTCCAATTGATATTATAATCGGGTGCTTTGAGCTGCAGGTAAACTGTTTTCCCACCGTTAAGCTCAATCGCAGGCTCGTAACAATCATATGCAGGCTCGAAAATAATTACTTCATCACCTTCGCGGATCGTTGCAGAAATAGCTGTGTAAATCGCCTGCGTTGCTCCTGAAGTAATAGTAATTTCCGTTTCAGGATTATATTTTATTCCATAAAGATCTTCTGTTTTTTCCGCGACCATTTCACGCAGCTTCATCACACCGGGCATTGGCGCATATTGATTATTGCCCGCTTTCATCGCTTTGTTTACAGCAGTAATTAATTCAGGTGGGCATTCAAAATCAGGAAAACCCTGCGACAGATTTATTGCATTATGTTCTGTAGCAAGCTTCGACATTACGGTAAAAATGGTAGTTCCTACACGAGGAAGCTTGGTGCTGATTGTCCCGGAAAAATCTGGCATAAACTAAAAATCAAATAAATAATAATCAATATAGGGAGAGGGTAAAATT
>JBKJMR010000180.1:0-9589 GCA_046596275.1 Bacteroidia bacterium
ACCGGCACCAACAACGATAACATCGTATTCCTGTAGCATGAGTCTGATTTTCGAGCCACAAAGGTAAGCCGCATATTTAAGCCATCAACAAGAAAGGGGGGACGATGGGACGGAAAAGGGGACGAGTGACGGAAAAAAACAGGGACGGGGACAGGAAAAGAGAGTATAGATATTGTAGAGACGCGATGCCTCGCGTCCGGGTAACAATATTTCCCATCCGGATTATTTGGTGGCCTAATCATTTAAATTCAATGCTAAAGCATTTATTCAGCAAGCTCAACATATCCTCAGGCACGGCAAGAAAATCATCCAGAAGAAATACCGGAGACACAAATTCGCAAAATGGAAAATAGGATAAGAAAGACAGTAAAAACGAAGTTGGACGATCAGCAAAGAACAGGTCAGAAGAACGTAAAGAAGAATTGCAAGAAATAAATTCAAACGCATCAAAACAGCATTCATCGCATTGGATTCTCAACCTCGCCCGAACAAGCAGGAAACAAAAAAAACCGCTCCCTTTCGGAAGCGGCTTTGAAGAAAGTTTTGTTGAATTACTTTCCTGTCGACGTTGCGCCAGGAGCAGAGTAAATCAAAATATTGTGAATCTCATCAGCATCACGGAAATCAATTTTTAGCGATGTTGCAGTTGACTCGAGCACTTTGAATTTTTTTACTTCGCCGGTGCTTGATGTAAGTGTGATCCAAAGATTGTCTTTGCTGAGCAACCAGGTGCCGCCTTCAGCAACGCCGTTCATGATTAAACGATAACGGCCACCATCCATGAGAATGAAAATATCATTCTTTTGTAAATCTGTCGGCTTGTGCTGATCACCGAAGTTTTCAGTCATGCTCAGCGTCCACGTTTTGCAAAGCACTTTTGCTTTTGGAGTAAGAACAGTAGCTGTTTGTGTTGGAGCTGTTGTAGTAGTTGTAGTTTGCGCGAATGCAGAAGCGCCTACGAAAAGTAGTGCGATGGTAAGAATCATTTTCATGGTTGTGATTGTTTAGAACTGACGTAAATCTAGTGCATTTTGTTCTTCTGACCGCATGCGCTTGATCTCTTTCGGAGTCTTGTCGCCAAAGCCGCAGAGATGTAGCAATCCATGTGCCATAACACGATGCAGCTCTTCGGATTGCGTGACCTTATAGATCTTCGCATTTTCCTTTACACGTGGAATGCTGATATAGATTTCGCCAATGATTCCGTTCTTCCCATTCTTCCCGTTTTTATCGGCAGAATAGTCGAAGGTGATAATATCTGTAAGGGTGTTGTGACGGAGAAAGCGCTTATTAATATTCAGCAGGTAATCATCGCCTACGAAAATGTAGTTGAGCGAAGAAACGCGCTTTTTATGCTTTTTGGAGACAGCGTGGAGCCACTTTGCAATGGCAGCTTTGTTACGAAGCGTAAATTTAATATCCCCTGGGAAAAAGAGGATCTCATTCCCGAATTCAACCATTAATTATTCGAGATCATGAAATTCAAGACCACGGAACGGCCGTTATCCGAAAATTCAACTTTGTCGGCAAGGTGGCGCATTAAGAATACTCCACGGCCATGTGGCTTTTCAATGTTCTCCGGGTTGGTTGGATCGGGAAGATTCAGGTAATCAAATCCGGGGCCCTGATCGGTAACTTCAAACGACAGGGAAGCATCGTTTGCCAGGAAAGAGAGATTAACTTTTTTGCCGGGGTCCAATTTATTGCCGTGCTGCATGGCGTTGTTAACTGCTTCAGTTACGGCAACTAAAATATTGCCGTAGTGGTCTTCGGATATACCGTAGGCCGCACAGATTTCGTTAATCAGCTTTTCCACAAGTCCGATGTTATCGGCGACGGATGGGAACGATATTTTTTGCTCCCTTATCATTTCTTCTGCATGGGTCATTTTTCAATAGGGGTTTTATGACTATTTACCCCGTGATTAAACTTAGGGGTTTATTTCTTTTCCACCCCGTTAAAATAGGTATTCACCTTATTCTTGTAGAACAGAGACAACGCGGGGGGAACCGTTTTGAGAAGCTCAGCTTCCTTCTGTTTCTGACTGTTATACTCAGAAAATCCCTCAGGGTTACTTTCTTGTTGATTTTTTGCTTCGTTTGACTGCCGTTGTTCATCTTGTTCCTTCTGTTGCTCAGCCTTTTCGTACTCCAGCATTTTATCTAAAATTTCTTGCTGACGCTTAATTGTCTCGGCCGTGATCTGCTTATTTACCAGGTCGGTTTCGGTTTCTTCCATCTTTCCCTGCGTTTGTCCGCCCGGGTCAGGACCACCTTCTCCTTCTTTGCCGCCTTTCATGCTTTCCTGTAGCATTTGGCGAATGTAGGCTTGCTGAGCGGCCATTTTAGCCAATTGCTCCGCGCTGCCGGGCTTTCCACTCTGCTGGATAGCTTTCATCTGCTGGTTGAGTCCTTGCTGCATAGAACGCAGGCTGCCCATTCCCGGCTTATTCTTCTTGCCGTTGCCGGGCTTCTTGCAATTTCCACCCTGGCATTGTGCTTTACTTTCTGCATTTGCCTGCGCCATCATCTGCTCAAGCGATTCGTTCAGCATTAAAGCAAGATTGTTGATGGAAGTCATTGCCTGCTGCTCGCGATTCTGTGCTTCTGAAGTATTGCGTTCGCCGAGCGAAGACATCGCACGATCCATGTTCATGTTAATGTTCGTGATCTCTTTATTGACCATCGGAGAGATCTTCGGATTGCGTTTGCTTAATGCCAATAAGCTGTCTTCGATCATTTTGGAATCGTCGCGCAGCTTTTTCTGCTCGCGTGCTAAAGATGTGTATTGCGGATCGTTGACGCTGGTTGTTTTTACTTTCGCCATCAATGCTTCCTGGTCGAATGAAAGCTGGATAAGATTGCTGAGCAGTTGTCGAATGGCCTGCATATCTTCTGTTGCTTCTTCTTCCTGCATTTTTTGCTGTGCGGCCTGGAGCTGGGAGGAAATTTCGCCCATTTTATCAGAAGCTTTTTTCTGCGAATCGGATGCCTTCTTCGGAGAACTTTCATTCTGATTCTGGGTTCCTTCGCGTTGCTGCTGCTGCACTTCCATTTCCTTTAGATCGGTATTCGGAATGTCATGCGGCGTTTCAAGCTTTTGATTTTCTTCCTGCAGCGCGTCCATGTCTTTGCGGAATTGGTCGAACTTTTTATTCAGCGAATCCTGTGCGGCTTTATTTTCTGCCTGCTTTTCTTTTGTCTGATTTTTCTCAGCAGATTCTTTGGAAAGTGAATCCTGCTGCTTCTGCATTTCATTCAAATCTTTGATGGCGTCATCCATTTTCTGGCGCACCTGCATATCGCGGAAAAGGTTGAGCGTGCGATCGAGATCTTTCTGCACGTCTTTATTTTCCTGCTTCATCTCATCGAGACTTTTCTGCATTTTGTTTTTGTCCGCATTCTGCATGAGCGCTTCCATCTGTGCGATGAGCTTCTTCATGTCTTCTGTGGCGAGCTGCTCAAACAGTTTGTTGATCTCTTCTTGTTTTGCCGCTGCTTCCGGATCATTCGGCATGAATTCGGATTGCTGCTGCGCATTTTGAGCTTGTTCTTGCTTTAAATTATCAATTTTCTGCTGCAGCTCTTTCTGGCGGTTTTTCAGCTCTTCAATTTTCTTTTTGTCTTCCCAGCTGAGGGCTTTTTTCTCCATCAGCTTTTTATACATTTCGTCAATGTCTTTTTGCAACGCCTGCGATTCTGCCAGACTTGCCTCTAATTCATCTTCCGTCTTTTTATTATTCTGGTTGTTCTGATCTTTTAATTCCTGCTCGGTAGGAGCGTGGTAAAGCATACGTTGTGTTCGTGTTGTTTTTGCACCGTGCACGCCATCATTATCAGAAATTTCAAAATAATATTCCACCTCGTCACCAGCTTCTACGCCAAGTTTTGACAAATCCCAGAAATAATAAAACTGGTCACGCTGCTGTGAATTGTTTACCGACATTGGAACAGTAACTGTTTTGTCAGCAATTTCTTTGCCGGTAGAATCTTTTTTGCTCAGCGTGTGATAAACAAAAGCAAGGCGTGAAAAACCATAATCATCTTTCACTTCACCGGTGAAATATAATTTGAGGCGCGACATTGTATCTTTCTTTTCCTCAATGGAAATAGCAGGATACAGATCAGGAATTACGTTGATGCTGTAACGAATTGAATCTTTGCTTTTCAGGAATTCATTTTCGGTGTGCAACGAATAATTTTTGCTTTCAAGGAAACGACGGGTGAATGAAAAAGAATTGTCGCCGCTTTGTTTTAGTGCGAATGAAGTATCGCTTAAAGCAAAAAGGAAATTTCTTGTCGCGCGTGTGTTGAATTTCCAAACGATATTTGTTCCTGCGGGCACAACAAGATCGCCGGTATTTTTCAACACTTCATTCTTCTTGTTGGTATATTTCGGATACTGTAATTCCACATCGAAATTGAGCACGATCGGATTAGGTAAAACTTCAAGCGTGTATTCTTTGGAAGTAAATCCATCAGCGTAGAGGCGGAATGTTTTTGTTTTCTGGAGATTGCGGAAAACGTAGTTGAAATCAATTGTGCCTTCGCGGTTGAGCGGATATTCATTTCCGTCAACAAGAATGGAAACTTCTTGCGGAATTTCCTGGCCTGTGAGCTTTACTTCCAATGGGAAATCTTCGTTTTCCACTGCTTTCAGGTTTTTATTCTGAATCTCGAATTTGAAAGGAGCTGCTGCTTCAAAAAATTCACCAGGGTTTGCAAGACGATGCGCACTCTCGGTGATAATGCCGGCATTAGTAAAAATGATAGCGATAATAACAAGCAACGGAGCTATTGCATATTTCGCATATTTTCTATTCTGGCGAAGGTCGATGGCAGAAGAAAAGGGAACAGGTTTTAATTCAGAAATTTTCTGGTTGATGCTTGCCTGGATGAGGGCGGGAGATGTGCCACCTGAAGCTTCTGTGCGACGCAGCTGTAAAACGTTAAGCAATTTATCCTGCACATTATTAAAATGCGTTCCTATAATGTTTGCTGCTTCCTCATGCGAAATAATTTTGCCGATACGATTCAGCTTAAACAACGGGAAAAAGACAAAGCGTGAAAGCACTGCAACCGTTGCAACAATAAAGCTCCAGAAAAGAATTGTGCGCACGATGATATCGAAGTGTGCGAAATATTCGAGCACGGTAAGCACCAAAAATCCGCTCACAAGAATTCCTGTAGCGTAAAGCAATCCACGGATGAGCTGATTTTTATAAAACTTCCTGATAAACTCATCGAGCTTACCAATGAGGAGATCGTAACTGCTACTAGTGTTTTCCATTCTCTTGCCTTCTTCCAAAAATTATGCCTTCGCACAAATGTTCAACGTGGAACAAATTTAACTTATTAATAACGGATTCCCTATAGGTAAGATACGGATTTACAGGGAATACTTTGTTAAAAGATGCTGTCGGCGCGCTGAATCCATACGCGCGGGGGAACGAATTACGAATGAAATCGAATATACGAAAGGTGGAGGGAACGAATTACGAATCAAAAAAAGAAAGTACGAAAGGTGGAGGGAACGAATTACGAATCAAAACGAAAGTACGAAAGGAATATAGGAGGAGTGATTCTTAAGAGCATTCGTATATTCGTTTTGATTCGTAATTCGTTCCCTAATACTAAAATCGCAGAGAAAATCGTTCTACAAGCATGGTGCGTACACTGTTTCTCGCAGGAATTTTCAGCTTTGCTCTTTTGGGCGAAAGCTGTCATTCGCAGTGCAAAAAAATGTCGAAGACGAATGCGAAGCTGATTAGCGGGAAAGAAACGTTCGGGTTGAAGAATAAGAAATTTAAGAAGCAGAATCGCAGGGGAGCTTAGAATTGGGTCGTGCGTGAATTGTTTTGCCAAACTTTAGACAAGCTCTGCCGGCACGGGTCACAGTAAAAAGCAAGGGCAATCAAAGGAAATTAAATGCTTTTCAATCTGCCAAAAACCCCCAGTGGCAATGTGCTTCCGTATTTCGCTTTCAAAAACAATTCACCCGTTTCCAACTTTGAGTTTTTCATCTTCGGAAAAAGGTTCTCTAAGATCATTGCTGAAAATCCGAGCGAATACGCGTTGAGAATCAAAAAGTGCTCTTTTTCGTCCAGCAATTCCACCACACCTTTCACCATCTCATTTATATTTTCTTCCAGCTTCCACTTTTCCCCGTTCGGTCCGTGGCCATAAGCGGGCGGATCTAAAATAATTCCGTTGTATTTATTTCCGCGACGTTGTTCTCGTTTTACAAACTTCAACGCATCTTCTACCAGCCACCGAATATTATCGAGACTTGAAAGCTCCATATTGCTATTCGCCCATGTTACCACTTGTTTAATGGAATCCACGTGCGTTACGTCTGCACCTGCTGCACGTGCTGCCAATGATGCACCACCGGTGTACGCGAACAAATTGAGAAATTTCGGCTTCGGTGTTGTCATTTCACCAATGGAAGAAAAAATATAATCCCAGTTCACCGCTTGTTCCGGAAAAACGCCAACGTGCTTGAAAGAGGTCAGCGCAAGACGAAATGTGATTTCTTTTCCGCCTTCCATCGCATAAGAAATATTCCAGCGATCGGGAGTTGGTTTTAATTTTTTCCATTCGCCTGCCGAACTGCTTTTGGGCACAAACTTTACGTGCGCCATTTTGGTCCATTCATCTTCGGTAAGTGTGCGATCCCAAACTGCTTGTGGCTCAGGACGAATGGTAATGTATTGACCAAAACGTTCGAGTTTTTCGAAATTGCCCGTATCGAGCAATTCGTAATCTTTCCAGGTGGTTGGGTTGAGAAGTAGCATCGGGCAAAGATTCAAAAATTCAAGATTCAAAATTCAAAATCCGGGAGATAAAACTGTTCATTTACAAACAACTCGTTTCGCCTTGAAACTTGAATTCCTCTTATCTTTATTTTATGGCTGTAGTAAATAAAAAAGTAATTATCGCGGGGCTTTGCAGGAATGTGGAAGCGACGATTGAGAAAACGCTGGAAAAGCTTCGTGAGACTGCTGTATTGTTTTCAGATCATAAGATCATTATTTATGAAAACAACTCTACCGATGGCACGAAAGAGAAATTGAAAAAAGCTGCGAATGAAAAGCTGGTGGTTAAATGCGAGGATTTTACTTATGATGAATTTCTCAAAAATGTAAAAGCCCGCACGTGGAATGATCAGCCTTACCGTGGGGAAATGATTGCAAATGCAAGAAATAAGGTTCTTGATATAATTGCTGCTGATGTTTCCCTTGCTGATTTTGATTATTTGCTTTGGATCGATCTTGATTTTACGAAATGGGAAAACGATGCGCTGGTAAATTGTTTTGCAAATGAAGATTGGGATGCGATCACTTCTAATTGTGTTTTAACCAATGGAAATTACCGCGATACATATGCCACGCGTGATGAAAAACATGCTTTCGGTCCGGAAATTTTCGGTGATTACTGGTGGAAAAAAATCAGTCCGCAAATGGGAAGGAAGCTGGAAGGGAAAAAATTAATTCCGGTATTATCTGCTTTCGGCGGATTGGGAATTTATAAGCTGAGCTCAATAAAAAACTGCCGTTATTCTGCGCATGTGACACGTGAGTTTCATGAAGAAAATAAAAAGCTGATGAAAGCTTTTCCTTTTTCATTCATGCAAAAACGTGTTTTGAAAAAGCTGAAGGCGAATAAAGTTATTGATGGTGTATTGCAGGGCATTGATTATTTCGACGGTGAGATTTTTTACCCGAATAATTCAGGGACGAATTTTCCGATTGTGTGTGAACATGTGATCTTTCATTACCAGATGCGGCATAATGGATTTGGGAGGATTTTTATTGATCCGGCGTTGAAGGTTTATATGTGAGGGGGAAATGAAAACAATTTTTATTCGACTTTGAGTGGCGCGGGGGCTTTACCCATAATCATTTTGCCTGCAACATCGAAAAAATACCAGTTTCCTATTGGCGTTCCTTCCGTCACCCATCCTTTTGACTGGATATGTCCATTGGTGTAAAATCGCAATTCTGCAATTCCGCTTTGAGTGTAAATTCTGCACCACAACATATTTCCGGTTGTGTCCCAGGCGGCTTCGGTATAATCTTGAAAATTTGTATAGTTATAATGCCACAACAGGTATAATGGCTGCCCTGATTCTGTCCACTTCATTTCTTTCACATCTTCTCCATCATATTGCTTCATCGATTTTAATGCTCCTGATTCATACCAGGAAATGCTTTGTTCTTGTAATTCGGTTTTACCGTGCCTGGTAATTTTTTTTCCTTTTTTGAATTCTTTCGGCGAAATCATCCATCTTGAATCTTTGCGCACATCGCAATTCCAGAACAAGGCATTGCGTTCATCCTCATAATAACTCAAATGAAAATCGCAAAAAGGACACCCGTAGCTCTTTTCACCATTACTGTAATAAGATATACGGATTTCAGGATGTAAAAATTCAGACTGCGGATGATGGATGTGAAACGACACTGGTAAAGAATCGGTGCTGTAGGGAATAATGGGTATTGCTGACTCCCCATAAATGTCTGGCTTGTCAAAGCGCAGTGCAATTCCCCTAAGGTTATAGTACGGCGCATCCGAAGAACAAAGTTTCCAGAATTTATAATTGATGGGCTCCTTCGAAAAAGTACTGCTTGATAAGGTGGACAATTCATCGTAAAGCAAAATCCAATTCTTTCTTTGGAAGTTATTTAGTCGGCCAACATCAAACGGTTTTCCATCGAGCGCCAATACTTCGATATAGGTTGAATGCAGCGTGGGAATTGGTGAGATTTTTTCTGTTAATGCATTCAGTGATTTAAATTTAAATCCGTCCAGCGTGAGATGTAAAAGACTTTTTTGGTTTCCGATTAGTTCAAGAATTTGTTTTTCACATTTGGGTAAATATATAGTGCTATAATAATCCTGATATCCACCATAGCGTCGATGGTAGCCCCACCCACGCGAATTCAGAATAAAAAGGGAATCTACCTGGATAGCATTAATAGTAAATGTGCTTAGCCATTTTTTGGAAATGCTGTCTGCATTGCTTTCATCTGATAAACTAAAGCTCAACAATTCCAGGTTGGATATTCTAGAGGCAATTGGCTCTGGGGAGATTAAGGTTTCGGTTTTCTTTTGATCTGCCGTACGCATTCCCATTCCAGAATAGACATACACACTGAAACTTCTCAGGCTGTCGAACTTGTCGGGTAAAACAGTTGTAATATCTATGCCCGATGTTATGCTAAGCCGCTTAATATTCTTCAAAAGGATAGATGGTTTTCCTGTTACCGCTTCCGCATTTTTGATGGTAAAAGTCCGCGATTCTAATGCAAGCTCATCCAGCGAAGACAATTGATCCAGATAACTGAATAAAAGCGGTATTTGATTTGTATTCATTGGCTTTGCGCACCAAATGGATAATTTTTTCAAGTGTTTTTTTTGCGCAAAAACTGCGAGTGTTTTTTCATTCATTATCTTACCCAGCGAATCCACTTCAATAACTAAAGTGGCTTCTTCTATTGAAGGCAGGTTTTCTATTACCTCAATTGGATAACGATAAAACTCACGAGTATATTTAAGTCCCTTAAAACTTCCCGGCCACGGAAGCG
>JBKJMR010000359.1:0-5296 GCA_046596275.1 Bacteroidia bacterium
TCTTCATCCAGGGACTGGAAACCCAACTAAAAAGCAAAGCGTGAAAAAAATTGGTAATCTGGTAATCTGGTAACTGGGTAATTAACGCACACAGGACCATCGCATTTAGATTACACAAAAAATGGTGGGGAAGTAATTCTTTCACCCATTTATTTTTTTTCAATTATCCAGTTACCAGATTACCAGATTACCAAATCCCAAGGGAGAGGATTTCTCTTTAGCAGGCTATGCTGTTCATTCAATATGTCGCATACAATACGCCCACAAGTATTACAATTTCTATTATAATAAAATACGTAATGCCTCTTTTTCGCTTTCTCTGGTATTCTGAATTAGCTGTTTTCATTAGGTCATTTTTAGGACTGGTTTATATTTAGTCAATCCTGAAAAGCCCTTGCACCTGTTGAAAACAAAGGGAAAAACAATAGAATTGGGTTGAAGAATTCTGCCGAAAAGGGAAGATGTTTGTAAAAAAACCGGCAGAAAAATGATAGGTAAATCGCCCAATCAAAACCAGAAGAATCTGTTTCAGCCCTTGCTGAAAGATTTCATCAATCTTGATCATGAATTGGTTTTGCTCTCTGATAAAATGGATTGGGATTATTTTGAGAAAGAATTTTCGCCACTTTATTCCGGGACTGGAACTCCTGCAAAACCGATCCGTTTAATGGCCGGGCTTTTAATTCTCAAGCAGATTTTTGATTATGGAGATGAGACATTGATGCCCGAATGGGTGAGCAATCCTTATTTTCAATATTTCTGCGGTGAGGCACATTTTCAGTGGCAGTTTCCATGCGATCCGAGCGATCTTGTGCATTTCCGCAAGCGCATCGGTGAAAAGGGAATTGAAAAGATATTCGCCCAAAGTATAGGCATACATGGTAAAGATGCAATGAGCGATGAAATTGTGATTGATTCAACAGTCCAGGAAAAAAACATCACTTATCCCACCGACAATAAACTGAGAATAAAAATCATTGAGCGATGCAATAAAATTGCGAAGCAGCAGGGGATTGTGCAGCGCAGAAGTTATAAACGAGCTATGAAGAAATTATTGATCGCAGCACGTTTCAGCACTCATCCCAAACGAAAAGGCAAAGCCAGAAAAGCCTCAAAGCAATTAAAAACAATTGCCGCAAGATTAATAAGAGAGTTGGAAAGAAAACTTTCCGGCAATGCACTTGCGTTTTACCAGCAGGATTTGGAAATGTTCAAAAAAGTTCTGGCACAAAAAAGAGAAGACAAAAACAAAATTTACAGTCTGCATGAAACCCAAGTGTCGTGCATTGCAAAAGGGAAAGTTCATAAACCTTATGAATTTGGAAGCAAAGTCTCAATTGCAACCACAAAAAACACGAACATCATTGTAGCTGCTCTTGACTTCGCTGGAAATCCACACGACAATCAGACACTCGAAGCCACGCTGGAACAATATGAAAGGCTGAACAGAAATAAAGCGGCTGTTGCAATTACTGACCGCGGTTACAGGGGAAAAAAGAAAATCGGTGAAACTCAAATTGTGCTGCCCGATAATGGAAGCAACAAAACCAATTACGAAAAAACAAAAGCAAGAAAGAGATTTAAGCGAAGAGCTGCGATAGAACCAATCATCGGGCATCTCAAAAAGCAATACAGGATGGGAAGAAATTATCTGAGCGGGAAATTGGGTGATAAAATAAACGTAATGATGGCAGCGGCAGCATTCAACTTCAAGAGCTGGATGAATAAGCAGCGGCTTAAGCTTTTTTTGGCCCTTAATATTTTTGCAATATTATTTTTCCTTCGCCACTTGTTTCTGACAAATCGAATTTTTTCTTCCGAAATTGGAGTTGTTAAGGATTGACTAAATAATTAAAAGACGTGCTTAATTTAATGACATTGAGCTAATGCAACGCGCAAATCCCGGCACGCATGTGAGATTTGAGATTTGAGATTTGAGATTTGAGATTTGAGATTAAAAATTTAAAATTAAATCTGTTATCTGTAAAATCGTGAATTGCTCGAACAAAAAAACGCTCCATCTCTGAAGCGTTTTTTTAAAAAATCGTACATCGTATATCCTACATCGTAATTCCAATCTGAAAATCTTAAAATAAAAAATCCTCAAATCTTAATCTCGTCATCATTTTTATTCAGGAAATGATACTCGAGAAACTGATATGCAGGTACAGATTTGATCTTGATCGGTTTTTTGTATTTCAATTTCCAACGCATACGCTGAGAAGGGAAACCTTTTGTGAGGAATGCTTCTACGTAGGGGTGAACACAAAGCGTTACTGATTTTTCGTTCTGCTCGGTGAGCACGTAGCGAAGATTATTTTCAATATTATCGATCAACAAAATACTTGCCTGAACTTCTCCTGTGCCACCGCAAGTCGGACATTTCTCTTGTGTATCAACCGCCGTTTCCGGGCGAACACGTTCGCGGGTGATTTGAATAAGTCCGAATTTGCTTGGAGGAAGAATAGTATGTTTTGCGCGATCGAGCTTCATCTCATCGCGTAGCTTATTGAAAAGTAGTCTTCTGTTGTTAGGCGAATGCAGATCGATAAAATCGACTACGATAATTCCGCCCATATCACGAAGACGTAATTGACGCGCTACTTCTACAGCTGCTTCAATATTTACATCAAGCGCATTTGTTTCCTGGTCGTTGGAAGATTTCGAACGGTTACCGCTGTTCACATCGATTACGTGAAGCGCTTCGGTATGTTCTACGATCAGGTAAGCTCCGCTTTTCATGGTCACTGTTTTGCCGAACAATGCTTTCATCTGGCGATCGACACCAAATGCTTCGAAAATAGGCTGAGGTCCTTTGTGGAGCTTTAGAATTTTTTCTTTGTCAGGCGCAATGGCCTGGAGGTATTCTTTGATCTCGTCGTGCATTCGTCCATCATTAATATGAATGGCTGCGAATGACGCGTTAAGTAAATCGCGGAGGATTGCGGAGGTGCGATTAATTTCTCCTAGTACGCGTGCCGGTGGTTTAGACGTTGTGAGTTCCTGGAAACAAGTGTTCCATTTCCCAACAAGGTCATTCATATCAGCGTCGAGGTCAGCTACTCCTTTTCCTTCAGCAACTGTTCTCACGATCACACCGAAATTTTTCGGTTTGATGCTCATGATCAAACGCTTTAATCGTTCGCGTTCTTCATGGCTTCTGATCTTTTGTGAGACAGAAACTTTATCGGCAAAAGGAATGAGGACGATGTATCTGCCTGCGATGGAAATTTCGGAAGTGATGCGTGGACCTTTTGTGGAGATCGGCTCTTTTGCAATCTGGATGAGCACTTGCTGATCCGATTGAAGCACTTCAGTAATTTTTCCTTCTTTCCGGATATCAGGCTCGAGCTTGAAATAGGCCAGTGCGGCGTTTTTCTGCTTTTGCGTGATGGTGCTTCGCACAAATTTATTGAGCGATTGCACCTGAGGACCCAGATCGAAATAATGCAGGAAGGCGTCCTTTTCATAACCCACGTCGACGAATGCGGCATTTAGCCCCGGCATCACTTTGCGTACGCGTCCTAAGTAGATATCGCCGACTGCGAACTGGGAGTTGGTCTTTTCGCGGTTAAGCTCGACCAGTCTCTTCTCGTTCATCAGGGCAATCACCACCTCGGAGCCAGAGGCATCGATGATGAGTTCGTTTGACACAGTTAGATTTTTTTATAAGATGTATAATAGCACAAAAATCCCATCGCTGTTATGCGGCATGGGCTTGTGCATGAGATACTGGGAAGAATTGCGGAACGCAAAAAGAAATTCAAAATTCAAGAATTCAAAATTCAAAAACTGTATAGCATCAAACTACGCAATATTGAATCTTGAATATTGAATCCTGAATCTTTTCAGCGAAAGGTCTATTTCTTCTTGTGGCGGTTCTTACGAAGACGTTTTTCCGCTTGTGGGTTGCCATCTTATGGCGTTTGCGCTTTTTGCCGCTTGGCATAGTTGTAATGCTTTATTTGGTTAGTACTGACTTATTATTCTTTTACTCTCTGCCGTTATTTTATCTCCGGCAGATGAGCGCGAAGTCTGCGAATGGCATTCTCCACGTCATTTTTTGTGAGCGGATCAGTTTCGATCTGCACATATTGTTCGAGATGATTGATCGCTTTCGCGGTATCACCCATTTGTTCTAAATACACTTCTGCAATATTCAAATGCAGACCATAATAATCAGGTCGCAAACGAAGCGCTGTGCTGTAACGCGCAATCGCTTTATCGGGAGCGTTCCTTTTGAGGGAGAACTCAGCTAATTCCAGCTGTGCGTTTACGTTGGTAGAATCTACTGCAACCACTTCGAGCAGCATGGTGATTCCTGCCATCGGGTCGTTTGTTCCCTGCACCATGCAGGAAGCGAGACCAACTTTCGCATCGAGATTTTTTGGCTCGAGCTCAAGCGCTTTACTGTAGCAGCGAATAGCACCGTCAAACAACGCAGGCAGGTTATGCTCATCCTTCTGAAAACCTGCTGCAACCCTGTAACGATCGCCAGCTGATTGCCAGTCGGAACCTGAGCCGTTGTTTTTTATCGCTTTTTGTTCGGTGAGCCATGCTGCATAAACAAGATTTTCACGGTTTTCATAAACCACTTTTTCTCTGTTTATGCTCACGTACCTCACCAGCGAGTCGTACATCTGAACGCGTTTGACGGCATCACGATTTGTGTTGATGGCGCCTTCAATTGCGTTTACCTGTGCGACAACATCCGGCGTCATGCTTTTTCGTGCATTTGCTATCTGTTCATCGAGCGTATGTCCGTGTTCAGCTTCTGTGCTTACTACCGGATTGTTTTTAACGGGCGATACTGTACTTACAAAACTTAAAAGAACGGTGCTGATAGCCGCCAAAAGTATCACGATCCATTGGGTTACGGATATTTTGCGCATCGGCTATTTATTAAAATCAGGAAACTTTGACATTCTTTTTCACCCGGTCAACAAAAGTTTTTGCGGGTTTAAAAGCCGGTACATTGTGTGCCGGAATAATCACGGTTGTGTTTTTTGAAATGTTTCTTCCGGTTTTTTCGGCTCTGCGTTTTACCACAAAACTTCCGAATCCGCGGAGGTAAACGTTGTCTCCTTTTGCAAGTGAATTTTTGATCACCTTCATAAATGTTTCAACGGCAGCTTGCACAGCTACTTTCTCAACTCCGGTTTTTTCTGCGATCTCGTTGACTACTTCTGCTTTTGTCATCTTCTAAGCTATTTACTTTCAAGTGTTTAACATCCCATTAAAGCGGGTTTCAGGGCTGCAAAATTACTCATTTATCCCTAACCCCAAAATTTCCCAG
>JBKJMR010000024.1:0-3948 GCA_046596275.1 Bacteroidia bacterium
TGATCCGTCGCAGCCACCGCAATTATTGGCCGATGATGAATACCTGACCATTTCCGGTAATCTTATTTCAGACGGAACACCTCCGCAGCCATTTGCAAATACTCAAGTTGTGCTAAAAGACGAAACAGGAAATGTGGTGCAGAGCGCGAAGACCAACGAATTCGGTGCGTTCACTTTTTCGCATATTCCGCCAGATAAAACGTATCTCGTTTCATTAGGTGAAGGTGTGGATCCGAAGATCGATTTTTCTTCACGCATCGTCATCACCAACAAAAGCGGGAAAGAAGTGATGACAGCCAAGCCGGATGCGAATGGAAAATTCGAATTCCGCATTATGAAAACAGACCAGGCAACAATTACTGCAATGACGGTTACCGATGCAGATCTTCGCCTGGATATGCGTGGTACACTTGTTGGTGCAGATACCTCGCGCACGCCGCTTGTCAACGCAACGATCAGCATTATGAACGAACGCGGTGAAGTGGTGCAGACAGCAAAAACCGATGCTCGCGGACATTTTGATTTCACTAATCTTCCGGCCGACCAGGCATTCATTGTAAGTGTAAACGATATTACAGACCCGGGCCTTGTTCGTTTCGGAAAGCTTTACATAAAAGATGAAAACGGTAAAGTGATCAAAGTGCTGCGATTAACAGCAGGTGGAAAATTTGAATTCAGGATTCTGCCGATAGATCGTATTGCGCTTGGAACTGTTTATGTAGATGATCCATGGTTGCAGGTTTTGCAGATGAAAGCGAAAGCAGTAAAAGATACGCTCACCATCATCGAGAATATTTATTACGATTACGCTGATTTCCGGATTCTCCCGAGCGCTGAAAATACGCTGGAGAAAGTGGTGAAAGTAATGCAGCTCGATCCGAACATCACGATTGAAATTTCGGCGCATACCGATTCACGTGGAAGCGCATCAGAAAATCAAAAGCTTTCATTGAAGCGTGCACAATCTGCTGTTGATTACATGATAAAGCGCGGCATAGATAAAAAGCGGCTTACTTCGGTTGGCTATGGTGAAACACGTTTGCTGAATAAATGCAAGGATGGTGCTGAATGCAGTGAGGATGAACATTCCAAAAACCGCAGAACGGAATTTAAGATCAATAAAAAGTGATTACGCCGATGAAAAAGGTGTTGCATTGATCCCAACTACCAATATCAGTTTGATGATAGGGAAAAATGGTATCCGTGCAGGAATTTATCATATGAAGTTCAAAAGTGTTTTCAATACGAATGCAGGCGAAGTGGTGCGACTTCAAACTTCATTTTTTCAGATGGAGTTTTTTCATTCGTTTTAATTTCATTTGTCCGTTTGATAGTTCACGATGAAAAAGCCAATCCTATTTCTCTTCCTGGTTTTATTTCCATTATTCGGATTCGCGCAGGAAAGGCAAAAACGAATTCTGTTCCAAAGCGATTCTACCTGGTATGCAGCCGAAAATCAAATCCTGTTTTCTTCCGCTGACAAAGGTAAAAGCTGGGATACCATTTTCGCAAAGAATTCCCGGGACAATGTTTTCATCAACGGCGATTTGGATACTGCAACAAACGTTTTTATTTCGGATCAGCGCACCCTTTTTATTTTTGGCTGGGATGGAACAATGCATTATAAAACGATCTTATTTTCATCTTCTGATTGTGGGAAAACATGGAGTAAGTCAATGGTGTATGCTAACTACGGTGTGATCGGTGTGAAATACATACACAAAGTTTCCGCCACAAATTTTATTTTAGATTGCAGAAGAGGATATTATTCCTACACAGAAGATGCCGGCAAAACATGGAGAAGTAAATGTATCATGGCAGGGAAAAAATTCAGCTACACTGATGAACGACTTACTTATCATTCAAATGATGATATTACATACAGCTATTGCCGCGGACAAAACTGCAAATACAAAGTAATGATGCTTTCCACGGACTATGGAAAAACCTGGAAAAAAACCGACAGCAGGCTTTACACCCATTAGCACATTAACACATTGTCAGATTAGCACATTTTCACATTAGCACATTATTTTTCCCCGTAACTTAGATTTCTGATCTGCGTTTTTAATCTGCGTAATCAGTGTAATCTGTGGCAAAACTTTTAGGTCATGAAACTCAAGCATCTTTTATCCATCACATTAATTTTCCTTGTTGTAACTTCTTTCCGTTATACCAACACTGCTTACAGCTGCCAGATCGCTGTATTGAAATATAACGGCGGTGGCGATTGGTATGCCAACCTTGAAACATCTGTTCCAAACCTCATCAAATTCTGCAACGATAATATTCATACCAGCATCAATCCCGAGCAATCGGTAGTAGAAGCGGGGAGTGCCGATATTTACAATTATCCTTTTGTACACATGACCGGGCACGGCAATGTGGTCTTCACTGCACAGGAAGCTGAAAATCTCCGCAACTACATGATCAGCGGCGGATTTCTTCACATCTCAGATAACTACGGTTTCGATAAATTCATTCGTCCACAGATGAAAAAAGTTTTTCCTGAAATTGATTTTGTAGAGATCCCTTTTTCACACGCGATCTATCACCAGGTTTATGATTTCCCGAACGGACTTCCTAAAGTGCACGAACACGATGGAAAAGCACCACAGGGATTTGGTTTGTTATGGGAAGGAAAGCTTGTTTGTTTTTATGATTTCGAATGTGATCTGGGCGATGGCTGGGACAGTCCTGAAGTACACCACGATTCACAGGAAGCACGATTAAAAGCGCTGAAGATGGGAGCAAACCTGGTGAACTACGCGTTGATGGGCGGGGAATCAAAACATGTGAATGCAGTGAAATAAAGTTCCTCCTGGTAAGAATGATCAACGTATAAAAGCATCACAAAAAAAAATCCCCCGATGCCGGGAGATTTTTTTATAACAGTATTGATAATCACTTAATCATTTTCAGGGCACAAATACACATAATCTTTTGCTGGATCAAAACCGGGTGCATGCTCGAGCAATGCTTCAGCAAGCTGACGTAAAGCATAATTTCTAACCGGGCGACCTTCATTCAATTCTTCCAAACGGATAATGTATTGAAAAGGAATGCCTGTCCAAACCTGTGCGAGTGGTTCAGAAATATCTGTGAATTTAAACTGCACCCACTTATCGAATTCCGCATTTGGAAATCCGTGACTGCCATTGTGCATGCGATCAGCATTCACAGGGATGATCCGGAATCCGGTAGTCATTTCCAATATATTAGACATCATATGCAGAAGAGATTTTTTTCGTT
The DNA here is from genome assembly GCA_046596275.1 of Bacteroidia bacterium. Lineage (GTDB taxonomy): Bacteria > Bacteroidota > Bacteroidia > Palsa-965 > Palsa-965. Next base: position 3,253 of record JBKJMR010000024.1, read on the forward strand.
GCGATCAAAAATAGAATTCAGTCGCATCACGAATCGAAGAGGCATTCGAAGTTTTCTACATTGACCTGTTAGCGGACTTTTCGAAAACGACCCTTCTGCTGTTGATAAGTGGCCTTTTATAAATTTAAAATGCCCTGTAAGCCTTGCTGCTTATGGTTTCCACACTTTGGGAAAAGAGGTTTGCTTTTTGTTAATATCGCCCCTGATAATAACTCAAAAATGATTTTAGTTTTCAACAAAAAAAATCACGCACGGAAAAAGTTGTCATCCGCCGCGGCGGAGGCAGTAGTCTGTAGAGACGTAATGCCTCGCGTCCGTGTACAGCATTATTCAATCGTCAGTAGCCATCCGCGGCGGCGGAGTCAATAGTCAGGAAAAAAACGAAGCGCTAATTTCGAACAAAAAAAAATCTCCCGGTTACGAGAGATTTTAATTTTATATCAGAGAAATAACTACTTAGGATCTGTACACTTTGTTTCTGCAGCTTTTTTATCTGCGCAACATCCGGTTTTTTTCTCTCCTTCTTTAGCGCAGCAGCCGTCTTTAGCTGCTTTCTTTTCTTTTTTAGATTTTTTCTTTTTGTCATCGTCATTCTTTACAGAAACGATAACAGATGCACCGGTCAATGAATTGATAGTGGTAGCAGAAACGCTTCCAACCATTCCAGCCAAAGCAAGGATCAAAACTAATTTTTTC
>JBKJMR010000128.1:0-4798 GCA_046596275.1 Bacteroidia bacterium
GCTTTGTAATCAAACTCTTCCGGGTTTTTCGGCGCTTCTACAATTGACGGCGTGCTGTGCATTAATAATTGATCGCCATAATTTAATTTTTCTGCTGCTGCGTCGCGTTGTAAATACACCAGCATCTTTTTATTTGCCGGATTCCATTGCGCATCTTTTTCCGCGCTGACAGTTACAAAAAGTTTTATGCTGCGCTCTTTTATAACCGGATCATTGAGCAGCGTAACGAGAATTGCATTTTTCTCTGAAACAATTGAAAGATCCGGATTTGATTTTTCTAAGGTGATTGAGCAGATTCCACAGCCGCAAAAAAATAAAGCCAGCGTGATTAATATTCCGTCAACTCCGCGCCAGCTTAGGGAACGTTTCAATAACTTCCTGTAAATGCCCAAAAATAAAATGCAGAAAAAAATCAGAACAAGAAAGATCGCCGGAGAAATAATGATCTTAAAACTATAACAAGCTATTATTCCGAAAATAAACGGAATCAGCAAGCGCAGTAAAGGAATTCTCGCGGTGAAATTATTCATCAGCTCTTAGAAAAGCCGAATCTAATGGCAGAGCGATGAATTAATCGGTAATAAACGTTTGTAAACGGATAAATTCTTCCTTTGGATCAAAAAAACGCAGCGAAATTTATTTTCTTTTCATTTCACCGATCATTTTCCCTCTTGAAAATTCTGTTCCGTCTTCTGAATGAAACAATTCATACAGCTGGATACGGTTACTTTTTACAGTGAACGCATACGTTACTCCCGAAGTGTCATTGTAAAAAGAAATTTCATCCGGGCGTGAAGTGGGTTCCTCATCTCTTGTTGAAACGGAATAATGCCGGTATGCTTTGAAATTTTTTACTTCACCTTTTTCAGAAAATGAAACCGTTGAACCCGACATATCCCATTCGCCGGAGAATAAATTTTTATTGACATAATATTCAATGGCAGTAACCGGAACCTGGTCGGCAGAAAATATCTTCCGGAACTGGCGTTTGAATCTTGCTGTTTGAGGAATAGCATTCCATTGACCGGTTACAACTAAGATCGTGTCGTTGCCTTTTAGCTCATAATTCAGCTCGAATGCTTTTCCCATTTCACTGCGATTTTCAACTAACCGCATTACTGTTTTACCATTTTGATCTTTATAAAAAACAACATCAAAACGTTCGCCTTCATTGCAATTTAATCTGCCGATTGCGTTAAGCACCGTATCACCGGAAATATTTGAAATATCAAATGCAACCTGCTGTAAAAAAATTTCATTTGCTGCAACAGCCATTGGCGAATGAAAACGATTGAACAGCTCAATGTATTTTTCATTGACCCAACCACCTTCTATAATTTTCAACAAAACCTGCTTTTCGGCAGCAGAACAGAATTCTCCCTTATCGGAATCAATCGCAGCAGACTTTTCTTCTTCCCCGCATCCAACAACAATCAAAACGAATAAAAACAAAATAACCCTCATCACATTGCAAATTTACGCATAGATGCGGATCATTATGCTTCTGCCAACGATGTTTTTTGTAAATTTGATTTCCACCGGAACCAACTCTTTCCCAATGAAAAAATTTTTACAATTCAGCATCGCTGCGCTTTTGTGCGTAACAAATTTACTTTGCACACATTCATCAAATAAAAACGCATCGAAAAATTCCGGTGACCCGATGGAAGATGATGCGCAACACCGTCTCCAATGGGAATTCAGCCGTTTAGCTGATCCCGACGGAAAAATCCCTGCGCACATGCGTGAGAAAGAGTTGGCCTTTGCTGCTACTCTGCCAAATGATCTTTATGCAAATGGCAACTCAAATATGCGCAGCGCTTCACAGGCAATTTGGAATCCGCGCGGACCATGGAATGTTGGTGGAAGAACACGCGCATTCGGAATTGATAAGATGGATGAAAGTCATTTTATTTCCGGTTCCACAAGCGGCGGAATCTGGCAAAGCAATGATGCAGGAAATTCCTGGACACAATTAACACCAATGGCAAGCTATCACGGCATCACATGTCTCGCACAAGATGTACGCGCAGGACATGAAAGTACGTGGTACGCAGGATCAGGTGAACCATACGGACAATCTGCTTCCGGTGGCAACGCTTATTTTCTTGGAAACGGAATGTTGAAAAGCACAGACAACGGCGCAACATGGCAAGCGCTTGCATCAACGGTTACGAATACGCCACAATCTTTTGATTCATTCTGGGATATGCAATGGGGAATTGCGCTTGATGTTGTTGATACTACAAATGATGTTTTGTATTCTGCAAATCTCGGCGGAATTTATAAAAGTATAAATGGCGGAACAACATGGGCTGCTGTGCGTGGTGGAAATCTCAGCGCGTATTCTTATTTCACTGATGTTGCTGTTACAAGCGATTCAGGAATTGTTTACGCAACATTAAGTTCAGATGGTCCGACACGTGGAATATGGAGAAGCACAAATCAAGGTGTAACATGGTCACATATTTCTACTTCGCTGTTCGGCGATTCACTTTGCAATCGTGTGGTGATGGGAATTAATCCATCCAATCAAAAAGAAATTTATTTTCTCGGAAATACCAATGGATTAGGAATGCCCGACACGAATTTTGTCGGTGATATCGAATGGAATGTATTGTGGCGTTACACGTATCTCGGTGGCGATGGATCAGGTGCGGGCGGATTGTGGGAAGATCTTTCAATGAATTTGCCGAACAGTCAGCACTACGGACAATTCGGAGATTTTAATGCGCAGGGTTCGTATGATTTAGTTGTTCGTGTGAAGCCTGATAATTCAAATATTGTTTTTATCGGTGGAACAAATATTTACAGGAACACAAATCGTTTTAATGATACAAGCAGCACATCTTTCGTTGGAGGTTATCTACCCTACTCTGCGCTTCCTGTAATTGAAAGCTATTTAAATCATCATCCCGATCAGCATACAATGACTTTCCTTCCTTCAAATCCTGATGTATTATTCAGCACAAATGATGGTGGAATTTTCCGCACGGATGATTGCGAACAGTCAACAGTTGTTTGGAATGATCTGAACCGCGGTTATCTCACCAGCATGATTTACACGGTTGCAATTGATCATGCTACTCCGGGAAATAATATTATTGTCGGCGGTGCGCAGGATAACGGAACATGGTACACGAACAGCTCAACGCTTACAACACCATGGACACATCCGAATGGCGGTGATGGTTCGTATTGCGCGATCGCAGATAATCAAAGCGCGTATTATTTTTCAATTCAAAACGGAAAAATGAAACGCGCAATTCTTGATGGCGCAGGAAATGTAACCTCGTTCGCACGCATTGATCCTATCGGCGGAAGAGGTTATCAATTCATCAATCCATTCGTGCTTGATCCGAACAATAATAATATCATGTATCTCGCCGGTGGAAAATACCTCTGGAGGAACGATGATCTTTCAACTATTCCGATGATCGGCAATTTTGATTCCATCTCTACCAATTGGATCCAATGGGCCGATTCAGTTCCGGTTGCGAATGTGAAAATAACCGCGCTTACCTGTTGCAAAACGCCTGCGAACAGGGTGTATTTTGGAACAGATAAAAAACGCGTTTATCGTGTTGATAATGCCAATACTGGAACACCAACACCGGTTGACATTTCGCCAACTATTTTTCCTTCATCCGGATTTGTAAGCTGTGTCGCAACTGATCCGAATGATGGAAATCATATTATGGTGACGTTCTCGAATTATGGCATTTACAGTATTTTTTATTCACCTGATGGCGGAACGACGTGGCAGAAAGTTGCAGGAAATCTCGAGCAAAATATAAATGGAGGTGGCAATGGTCCGTCGGTGCGCTGGGCATCCTTCGTTCCTGTCAGCGATGGAATGATTTACATCGTATCAACAAGCGTCGGCATTTTCGCAACAGATACATTGATGAGCACGAATACAGTTTGGGTGAACCAGGCAGCTGCGACGATCGGAAACCAGGTGTGTGATATGACGGATGTGCGTGTGTCAGATGGATTGGTTGTTGTCGGCACACATGCAAAAGGAATTTTCTCTGCGAATTTTCTGAGCGTAAATGATATTGTAACTGTGCGTGAACAAACGCAGCAATTAAAAATGCAAACGAATATTTATCCGAATCCGGCTAATGAAGAAGTAACGCTGAAATTCGATCTGCCTGTTAATTCAGATATGGAAATTTTATTGCTGGATGAATTAGGCAGAACCATTCAACTGATCAGCAAAGGAAAACGCATGAAAGGCGAATACACGGAAACGATTTCATTAAGTGGAATGGCGACGGGCATGTATTATATTTCCTTACGTGCCGGAGAAATGATCGAGACGAAAGCGTTGGTTATTGCGAGGTAATGTTGGTGGTTGGTGGTTAGAAAAAAGTTGGTGGGTAAAAGAATGTGGGCGTTTTATTGCTCATTGAACATTGTTAGTTTGGCTTTGAACATTTTTTCTTGCGGTAGAATTTCTCATTAGCTCGGAACTAACAATGTTCAACAAACAATGTTCAATGAGCAAGGAATGGAAAAAACAAAAAGGAGAAACCACCAGTTTAGAATTGAACATTTTTCTTGCAGGAGAATTTCTCACTAGTACGGAACTAACAACGTTCAACAAACAATGTTCAATGAGCAAGGAATTCAAAAAAAACAAAAGTAGAAACCACCAACCACCAACCTTTTTTTGGGGAGTGTAAATTAAACTGTGCTATTTGATTTTTATTCAAGGAACGCTAGTTTCAATCTGTTCCCAAAAATAATTGAAAGTTGTGATATAGCCAGGCTCCAGTTTTGTAATGGCTGG
>JBKJMR010000391.1:0-2778 GCA_046596275.1 Bacteroidia bacterium
TGCATTGGAAGAACCATCCATGTCGCATGTGTATTCATTCGGCATTATTTCTTTCTTTTTGCTGACTATTTTTAAACTGAAGGAAAACTATTCAAACAAGCGCATCATTCTACTCGCCATCACGCTTGCGCTGATCATTCTTATTCGTCCAACCAACGGAATAATTATTTTGCTTCTTCCGTTCTTTTTAGATCGTGAAGAAATAAAAATCGTTTTCAGAAACCTGATCAGCAATAAAATAGTTCTGCTTATTTGTATCTTGATTCCACTCCTGCTTTTCTTTTTGCAAATGCTTACCTGGAAACTTTCCGGCGGACACTGGAAAGAAGATACGTACGTGGGAGAAAGCCTGAATTTTTCGAATCCTCACATGCTAAATGTGCTTTTCAGCTGGAGAAAAGGATTATTTATTTACGCACCCCTTTTGATTTTCAGCGTTACAGGATTATTTTTCATCAAGCCATTATTCAAAAAATTAATCCTTCTCGGATTTTTATTGCTGAATATATTTATCATTTCTTCCTGGCACGATTGGTCGTATGGCGGAAGTTTCGGTATGCGACCTTTCGTTGACAGTTATGCCGTTTTTGCTGTTGCGCTCGCATTTTTTATTGAAGGAATCCGGAATGCTTTCATCGGGTTAAGTCTTGCAATGCTAATGACATTTTTTGTTTTTCTTAATTTATTCCAGGTGTATCAGTATCATCACGCCATTCTTCCTTATGAATATATGACGTGGAATAAATACAAACGTATCTTCCTTAAATCCGATAAAGTTTTCGCAGGAATTTTTTCACCCGGCAATGAAACCTTCGGAAATCTTCCGGCAAACAGTCGCCAATTTTTCAGTTCAGTACGAAATTTCGACAATGATAAATACTTCAACCAGTTTGCAATTGTACGTGGACAAACCTTTTTTTCAGCGCCTGCTGCTGCACGTTTAGATGAGCAATCTAAATTCTGCGCAGATCATTTCACTTCTCTTGCAATTGCAATTCCCGATTCTTGTATTGCAACAACATGGGTCCGTGCAAAAGCAAAGATTTGGCTCGATGAAGATGCTACAGATGCAAAAATGGTCATCGCGTTTAAGGATGAAAAAAATAATTATGAATGGAATGGATTTTTTATTGTTCACCGCATAGGCGAAACAAAATCGTGGCAGGAATATTCCATTGCCATTCCGCTTCCACCAATTCATAGTAAGGAAGAAATTGTCTCCATTTATGTTTTGAAAGAAGATAACAAGTTGTTGTATGTTGATGACCTTGAAATATCTTTTTGGGAAACACAGGAAGAGTGATTAGTTCGGAGATCCATCGTACATACACCCTCTCCGAATTAAAAACTAACAATGAACTAAATAACGCATATGCATTAGGTGACTTTTCCATTCATTACACGTTATTGTGGTATGAATAAGATACCTGTGAAGTTTTAATGCGCTATTATATGAAAACAATTTCCCTCGCTCTCCTTATTTTATTTCCTTTCACAACTTTTGCGCAGTTACCAAATAAATCAGCGCCGGAAAGAGCTAAAAAGAAAGTAAAAGAAATACGTTACTATGAACAAGAGAACAATCTTGTTCCTGCAACCACTATTTACTACGATACGAAAGGTCGCCTGGAAAAAATTATTCGCGTCACAACAGAATCGGAAGCGTTGTCGGTGGAAACAGAACGTTTTGATTCTTCAGGACGAATAATTTCTGTACGTTGTACGCAGGGCTATGGAAATGATATTGTCCGTATCAGCCAAAAGTTTGAATGCAGCAGAAGTTGTACATGGACTTATACAGGTGACACGCTATCGGTTCAATTGGATAGTACATGGACAACACCACAAACACTTTTTGTAACACAGACAACGCGCGTTAATCACTGGAAAAAATATCCGCACGAAGGACCAAAACCAATTTTCTGGCAGGACAGCATTTGCAATAAAACAATGCGATCAAGGCAAGCTTTATTCACCTATCCACAAGCAGGAGAACCCGGCAATGTAACAGTGGATTCATTTTACACTTCTTTTACTGTCAATTGTATAATGAAAAACGAACAACTGGTTTATTCCAGTCTCAACGAATGGTCATCAAATAATGAAAAAGGCATTTCGTTGTTTGAGGGAACTTATTCATTGCACATTGAATTTGATACCATTACCGAGTCGTTTAGAAAACAGTATTACCCGGCTGAAAACGGAAATTTTATAACTGGCGATTCAGCTATATCTCACGGAAAAGGATTTTACAAAACCATCCGTGATAACCGGCAACGTATAAAATGGATTGATGAATCAACTGTTTTTGATCAGCAGGACACCACGCGTGTGGAAAAGAAACAGCTTGAAAATATATATGGATTTCCACAGAAAGATAATTCACTCTCCCAATATTACGAATCGTGGGAATATAATGTTGGGGATGTCGAAGCGCTTACTATTGAGTTCTATTCAAAATATTATCTCAAAAAAACCCGCAAAGAAATCGTACACTGGTAAATCCAATTGATCAACCACTCCTTTTGCTTACTTTTGAATCATGCAATTCACAAAATCATTTTCTCTCAAAAGTGTTTTACTCCCGGCACTTTTTACACTTCTCTTTTTATCTTCCTGCGGCAACGGAAAATTCCGCGCAGTAGTAAAAGAAGCAGGCAAATACGGGTACATCGATGAAAGCGGCGATTATGCGATCGATGCGAAATATGACCAGGCATGGTCCTTCATTCGCGGCAGCGCAGTGGTGAAAGAAAAAGGATTGTACGGATTGATCGA
>JBKJMR010000622.1:0-8979 GCA_046596275.1 Bacteroidia bacterium
AAATTTGGGTCCTGCGTAAAAGTGAAAAAGTTGAATGAGCTACATAGGTATCGTTTGATTCACCGGACAAATTAAAATCTAAATTAGCAAAAAGTCAAGTAATAATTGCCATAAAGACAATAAATAATACATTTTGTACCAATATTTGTGGATAACAGGTCTTTTTACCTATAGCAAGTTGTATCGAATGCCAACCTGTTTGCTTCGTAAATTGGGAAAACGGAGAATATTCATGCGAATTCAGGGCATCAGTATTTCGCACAGATTGTTTCATTTTGCGTTTATCCCTCCAAATTTTAAACTCATTTATCGTATTTGCGGATTGGAAAATTGACTTTCCGAGGAACAAAATAAACCGGCCTTTTCCAAAAAGACAAGTAATTATTGCCTGATTACCAATTAATAACGTTTTAAAGGGAATTATTAGTTGTCCGATCGCCCGTTACTTTTGACCCTATGCACATCGGCGAAAAAATAAAGGCAAGGGCAAAGGAATTACGGATCGGTCCGACCGAACTTGCCCGTGCGATCAAGACATCGAAGCAGAACGTTTACGGCATCTACCTGCGCGAAACCATCGATACCGGCTTGCTTATGAAACTGGGCAAAGCATTAGAGTTCGATTTCTTCGCGTATTATGGAACAACAGGAAATTCTGCAGCAAACAATCCGGGCGGAATTTACAAGCGCAAAAAAGGTGCTCCGCCAGTAGAGGATGAAAACGCTCTTATGCGCAAAGAGCTGAATGAATTCAAAGAGAAATACGAGTTGCTGAAAGCGCTTTTCGAAGCAAAGACGGGGAAGAAAGTGCCGGGATCTTTATCTTAAAAAAGGGGACGAAAAAGGGGACGTGGGACGAAGGGACGGAAAAAAAGGGACGAAAAATGGGGGCGCGGGACGAAGGGACGGGAATTAACCGTTCAATCTAATTTCATTTTTTTTCTTTTCCCTTGTTCATTGTACATTGTTAGTTTGACATTGGACATTCCTTGCAAGGGAAATTCTCTTCGCCCGAAAAAAACAAACAATGTCAAACTAACAATGTTCAATGTTCAAGTATATATTTTTTAACCCTGAACCCTGAATCGTATCCTCGTCCCTTTTTCCGTCCCCTCGTCACCCTTTTTTTCCGTCCCCTCGTCCCCTTTTTTTACTTATTCAACCACGGCTCCGGATCCATTTTCCCTACACCACTTTTCCAAACTTCAAAATGTAAGATCGTCTGACCATCTTCTGCATCTTTGGAAACTTTGCCGATGTTTTGTTTCGTCTTCACTTTATCACCTTGTTTCACATACACATCTTCCAGCTTTGCGTAAACAGTAAGAAATTCTCCGTGGCGCACAATTACTAACCAACCACTTCCGGGAATGTTCGTGACACCTGTTACTTCGCCTTCGAATACAGCGCGTGCAGGAGCATCGGGTGTTGTAGAAATATCAATTCCGTTATTGTTTACAAATACACCTTTCAAAACCGGATGCGCTTGTTTGCCGAAGCGTGATGTGATGCTTCCCTTTTCAACCGGCCAGGGCAATGCACCTTTATTTCCTGCGAAATTATTTCCAAGTGTAGTCGCCTCCGGTGTGAGGACAATTTTTGCAGGAGCGTTGGGTGTGCTTGGTGGATTTTTTGGCGGCGGTGTTCCTGTTTTCGGAATTGTTTTTAAGGGTGGGGCAGTGCTTCGTTTTATTTCTGCAGCAATAAGATCCTGGATAGCTCTGTCAATATTCGATTTCTCCGATTTCTTTTTTTCAAGATCAGATTTCAGCTGCTCTTCTTTGGATTGTAATTCACGGAACGTTTTATCCTTGTCATCTTTTTCTACCGCAAGCTGCTGCTTTTCTACTTCATTATTTCCGAGCAATGCTTTTTTATCTGCTTTCTGCTCTTCAAGCGTGCGGATGTTTTCATTCAATTCCTGCTGACGCTCTGTTATCTTTTCCGCCTGCTGCTTTCTTCCTTCACCAATCTGCTGAAGATATCGCATGCGCAGAAATGCCATATTAAAATTATCAGCAGAGAAAATAAACATCATGCGCTGGTAGGCATCCTGGTTGCGATACGCGAAGATGATCATGCGTGCGTAATCTCTTTTTAGCTGCGCAATTCCAGTGTCCTGTTGCGTGACTAAAACATTGTTGTCGAAGATCTGCCTGTCCAGCTCTTTTATTTCCGCGTTGATTTCGCTGATGAGCGATTCGCGCGCTTCGATCTTTTGATTGATAGCAACAAGCTGACTTAATGAAAGTGTTTTTGTACGGCGTGTTTCTTTCAGCAATTTATCAGTAAGATCGATTTGCGACTGCAGATCTTTTTTCTTTGCCTCAAGCGATTTTTTGTCTTGCTTCTCTACTTTTTTTGCCGGCTTCTTTTTCTTTTTTGCCTGGGCTAAGACAAGCGGAGTTCCTGCCAGCAAAATAGCCAGCATAATTACAACGGCAACAAAACCTTTCAGGCTAACCTTTCGGCTGCTGCGGTTATTTTGGTTGCTCCTGGATGATGAGGATCGGTTGGCAGTCATCTGGAAAGTTAAATGGAAACTCTAACGGCTGATTAAGCTTTACCTTTTTGTAAGTAACATCAAGTCGTGCAGATTTTTGTGCGCCACGGGCAAAATAAATTGCTTTGTGCGGAAACAGCATCGAATCTTCCAATGCAAATTCGCTGTAATTGGCGGTGAAAGTCCTGTTTTGCGCATCGATGAAAAGGATCTGCATAATCTTTAACGACGCAGGATCGATGGTTATTGTCTGCAGCGGATCGGCAGGCGGTGTTTGCGGATCTCTGAGCACTTTATTCAGCTTTCTTTTTCGGATGGTGCTGAGAATATAATTGCAATCGTTTTTGTTGATGGAAGAATTCAGCTTTTCATCTTCTTCGTAAAAAGAAGCGCTGTTGCCAACGAGGAGCGATTGGATCATATCGTAATCCACTTCATTCTGCAACAGATTGCTCAGGATAATAAAATCACCTTTAAAACATTTTTCCTGCGGAAGCTTTTGAATGAACTTCACCGAGTCTTTCGTGATCAGGATGCGTGCAACCTGTATTCCTAATGTTGGTTCGCTCACCATCATCCAGATCACGCTGTCTTTGCGGATGCGGACCGTAACATCAAAATTTACTTTCGAGCTGTCATCAGAAGCTTCACAATCGAGCTTTCCGGAAAACCATTCGAAATGAAATTCATTCTTCCGCATATCGCTGATGAGCTGTTTGGGAAGACGAATATTGATTTTACAATTGCCGTTTGAAAGTGAATCATTATTCACGTTTTTCTGCGGCTTATTGCTTTTGCAAGAATTAAATACAACGAGTGAACCAACCAGCAAGAGCAGCAGGAAATTTTTCACCAGGGTTTTGCTCAGTTCGCTCATCTATTTATCGTCCATGGATTTATTCGCAATCTTTTCTTCCAGCGCAGGATTAGTACCGCCATTTGCTACTGCTTTTTTCCAGTAAGCCAGTGCGATTTCTTTATTCCCATTCTTATATTCAATATCACCGAGACGTTCATTCATGCGTGCATTGTTCGGCGTAAGTGAAAGCGCTTTCGACATCCATTGCGCTGCCACTTTGTAATCATCCATCTGGTATTCAATCCAGCCGAGCAGCTCATAATGTGTCGCGATTGAAGGTTGTTTCGTGATCACATAAAGCATCAGCTGACTTGCTTCGTACAATTTGGTTCGCTGCGCACTCATCGATTCGCAATACGCAACGATAAGCGGAATGTTGCTGGTGTCTTGTGTCAAAATAATTTCGGTATAACTATCTGCTTTTGCTGTTTTGCCCGTTATGCGATACATCTCTGCAAGCATGATGCGAATCTCCAGATCTTTTACCGGGTTGTCCTGCAAAAAATCTCTTCCTGTTTCAAGATTATTAATCGCTTTCGAATATTCTTTTTTGTTGTATTGAATTTTTCCCACATAGAAATAGGCATCAGGTTGTGTCGGGAATAATTCCATTACTTGTTTTGCATCTTTTTCCTGTGCTGCATTATCATTCAGCTTTGCGTTGATTTCCATCAATCGTTTCCAGGGTTCGTATTCGTCCTGTCCGAATGCCGCTGCTTTGTGATACATTTCTCTCGCTTCTTTGAACTTTCCGTCTTTGTAATAATAATTTCCACTCAATGAATACGGCGCTGCTTTATCAGGATGAACGCGGCGAAGAATGCGGGTCAATGAATCTGCTTCTTTTCTTTTTGCCGGGGATAAAACAGGCGCATCATTACCGGCAGGATATAATTGATTCATTACAGCAACTTTTTCTTCCAGCGTGGATGCAACAGGAATTTCAAAAGCGATAACTGTTTCTGAAAATGCTTTTTCGTTTTGTCCCTGCGAGGCATAATTTGCAGCAAGCTTTAAATGCGGCGCAACAGACGTCGGATAACGCGTGCTCATTCGTGCAAAGATCTCTGCAGCTTTTACAGGCTGATTCGTGCGCACATAAAAATCGCCGAGACGATCGCTGTAAGTAAGGTTTTCGGGAAATGCTTTTTCAAGTGCTCTTAATGCATTTTCTTCAGCGATAATATCGTTTTTCGCCTGGTAGATTGCAATGCGTGAATTTTGCAATGTGTCAGAAATGCCTTCGATGGATTCAACGCGGTCGTAAACTTTCAACGCTTCATCCGCACGCGCTGCATTTTTCAAGGCACTCGCATAACGAAAAAGAATATCTGTGTTTTGCGGTTCACTGTCGGAAAGCTCTTTGAAAATTTTGATCGCTTCTTCAGAGCGGTTATTTTCCTGCAGAATATTCGCATAGCGCAATTTATACCAGCGATTTTCGGGAGCAAGATCATTCGCAGCTTTCGCATATTTCAACGCGCGGTCTGATTGTCCTTGCTGGCTGAAAATTCCCGCGATCTCGTAATTAGCCGCCGCACTTTTCGGATTCATGTCGAGGCATTCCTGGAATTCCACCAAAGCCCTCGCCGGATTTCCCAATGCTTTCTGAATGCAGCCTTGCACGAATGTTTCTTCTTCAGTTGCTTTTCCCGCCGTCATTCCACCGGGCTGATCTTTGCCACCGAAATGAACATCCTGGAATTCAAGATCAGAATTATTCGCAGTTTTCTCTTTGTGCTTGCAGGAAATTGCAAACAAGGAAGTCAAAACGAAAAGAGAAAAAGCAAAGACGTATTTCATGATAAATTAATTCAATTTGATAACAGTATAATCACCAATGCTAAGATCACCTTCCGCTCCTGTGATTTCAACAAAATTCCCGACCATCGAATCCTGAATTTTCGAATTTCGAATTTTCGAATTGGTTTGAACAATGCTGTTGGAAATAACGGTTGAATCTACAACAGTATTGTCGCCAATAGAAACGTGCGGACCAACTTTGGAATTCTTTAACACCACGTTCGCGCCAATGAAACACGGAGCAATAATTTCGCTTCCTTCATTTTTCAACGAAGCAGAAACAAGCGATTCATCTTTCTTGAATTCCAACACACGCTGATTGGTGTAAACGGTTGCGTCTTTATTTCCGCAATCGAGCCACTCTGTTACTTTTCCGGGAGCGAATTTCACTCCTTTGGTTTTCATATTTTCTAACGCATTCGTCAATTGAAATTCGCCTTTGTCGCGAATATTATTGTCGAGCAGGTATTGCAATTCTTTGCGCAGATTCGCACCATCACGGAAATAATAAATTCCGATAATGGCAAGATCGCTTACAAATGTTTGTGGCTTCTCAACAAAATCAGTGATGTGACCGCCAGCATCTACTTTCACCACGCCAAACGCACGCGGATCTTCAATTTTCTGCACCCAGATAATTCCTTCTTGTGCCGTATCCATTTTAAAATCCGCTTTGAACAGCGTATCCGCAAATGCGACCACAACTTTACCATCCAGCGCTTCTTTCGCACACATAATTGCGTGCGCTGTGCCCAATGCTTCTTCCTGGTACCAGATTGTTCCTTTGGCGCCCAGCTTTGCAGCAACACCTTTCAGCATTTCTTCCACCTCTTTCCCGAAGGAAGGCCCGATCACAAATGCAATTTCTTCCAACGTTTCGTTACAAACCGTCGCAATATCTTCTACCAGTCGTTGCACAATAGGTTTACCGGCAACAGGCAAAAGGGGCTTTGGAACAGTCAGTGTATGCGGCCTCATTCGTTTGCCCATACCCGCCATTGGAATTATAATCTTCATAAGGAGTATTGAGTATTTAGTATTGGGTATTGAGTACGTTGTGTTTTAGTTTCTTATTACAGCATCAAGCTTTAATATTTTTCTTGAGTTCAGTCTCAATACTCAATACTCAGTACCCAATACTTTTTGTTCAGCTGGGAGTTTCTGTATTTTTCTTGAGTTCAGTCCCAATACTCAATACTAAATACCCAATACTACTTTGTTCCTGTAGATCCAAAACCGCCGCTTCCTCTTTCTGAAGAAGCAAGTTCATCGGTTGCCTGCCATTCTACGCGTTCATGTTTAGCTACCACCAATTGTGCCACACGTTCACCATCGTTGACAGTAAACGGCTCATTGGAAAGATTTACAAGAATGACTTTTATTTCGCCGCGGTAATCTGCATCGATTGTTCCCGGACTGTTGAGCACAGAAACGCCGTGTTTAGCTGCCAGCCCGCTTCTCGGACGCACCTGCGCTTCGTAGCTTTCCGGTAATTCAATAAACAATCCTGTTGGGATCATTGCGCGCTCAAGTGGCTTAAGCACAACGGCTTCATCCAGGTTTGCACGAAGATCAAGTCCGGCGGAAAGTGGTGTTGCATACTCCGGAAGAGCATGTTTCGAGCGATTTATTACGGGTATATTCAGCATCTTACGAAGGTACGGTTTTTCAAGAAAGAGGGTTCTTTTCTGCAGGTTTACGACGGAGCAATTGACGTGGCTTTTCGATACTAATTACTGCAATGAGATAGACCAGCAGCAATGAATTTTTCAGCACAAGATCTAATAAGACAGAATCTGTGTCGACAAAAGTGCCCACGAAATAAAGTGTGATGGCGAATGCGACGTATCCCAAAACTTTGAGCACATCATAATCGACAGGATAATATTTTTGTCCGACAAAGTAGGAGAGCACCATCATTGTTGCGTAGCAGATGAGCGTGGCCCATGCGCAACCCATAAATCCACCGAAATAAATGTTTGCAGAAGGAATCCACAGGAAATTTAAAGTGATGGTGATGATTGCGCCGACAAGCGTTAGGTACATTCCGAATTTTGTTTTGCCGGTGAGCTTGTACCAGATGGAAAGATTGAAATACATTCCAAGAAATAAATTCGCCAGCAATAAGATCGGAACAACAGCTAATCCTGCACGGTAATAGGGACCGACAAAATATTGTATCCACGAAAGATTCATTGTTGTGCCGAGGAAAATTAGGAGACAGAAGATCACGAAATACGTCATCACTTTTCCATAGAGTGATTTTGCATTTTCATTTTTTTGTTCAGAAAAGAAAAATGGTTCAGCCGCATAACGGAATGCCATTACGAAGAGCGTCATGAGAATTGAAATTTTATAACACGCGCCGTAAATTCCCAATTGTGTTTCACCGATTCCTGCAGGCAAAAGATATTTCAATAAAATGCGGTCCATTGTTTCGTTGATCATTCCACCTAAACCCACAATGATCAAAGGAAGTGCGTAGCTCATCATGCGTTTCCATAAAGCAAGATCAAAACCATTTTTCACTCTTGCCAGCTCAGGTGAAAGCAAAATCAACGAAATTATGTTTGCTGCAAGATTCGCAATGAATACATAGGCAATTCCTATTTCAGGATTGTATAATCCACCAAGAAATGATGCGGGCTCATGCTCAAAATAATATTTACAAACGCCGATAAAAAAAAGAGTGATCAGCACTTGCAAAACGACGTTGATCATTTTGAGTTTCGCAAATCGTTTTGCTTTATTTTGTTCGCGCAGTTTTGCAAATGGAATAGCAGCAATCGCATCCGTGGCCACAATGAGAATCGCTAACCAGATAAGTCCGCTGCGGCCGGGAGAACGAATTAGTTCCGCAAGGTTTCCTGAGAAAAGTAAAAAAGGAAGACTTAATAAAAGCGAGGAAATAAGAATGGAACGCAGGGTAGTGCTGTAGACTAATTCTTTATTGGTTTCGGAAATAGAAAAATTGAAAAGAGCTGTTTCCATTCCGTAAGTAAAAACAACATTCAGAAAAGAAATGTAAGCGTAGATCTCAATATTCTCTCCGAACTCTGCCGGCTTTCCATAAATGTAAGTGAGCAGCGGAACCAACGCATAGCTCAGCAGCCGCCCGATGATTGTCGGAAGTCCGTAAAGGGCAGTTTGTCCTGCAAGCTTTTTAAGTGGATTCAATAGGGCAAAAATTTCGTAATGTAAAATTGCCACTAAAAGCGCCTGTATCAGGTGGCTTTAACGGTTTTTATGCACGTTGGATTGTCAGTAGTCATCCGCCGCGGCGGAGTCGGTACTCAGTTGTCAGTGGTCGGGTGTCAGTATAATTAGTCAGTATCAGTTATCAGTCACAACACACATCGACAAAAGCCCCTTTTCCCAATCACCTCCGCCGCGGCGGACACCAATCACCACCAACCAATCACTTTTTAAGAAATACGTCATTTGCGGTATGGTGGAGTTTTTAGAAATGTTGGAATATTGTGGCGTGAGTTTGATGTCACTTCGTACACCTCTCCGGCTTATGCTAATAAATTACCGTTAAAAATCTTTGGCCTTGTTTTTGCAAACCTTTCCGAAATTTCTCCCCGGAATCCCCAAAAACAAGGGCTAGAGCCAATGACGGGACGGAAATAATTCTAACTTTGTTCTACCTAAACTAAACCAAGCAAAATGAAATCAGCAAAATTCGCCGTTCTTTTCGGCGCACTTAGCCTTGTATTTATGGGCTGTCCTTATGAATCAAAATTCCCAGTAGATGATCCATCAAACTCTAAAGTGGACAAATCTGTATTAGGAGATTGGGAATGCCAAGGTG
>JBKJMR010000246.1:0-3916 GCA_046596275.1 Bacteroidia bacterium
ATGACATTTGATTCACCTACTTTTTCCTGTACAGATTTGGAATGCTTTCTTAGTTTTCTTCCGAAAAAGACAGTGATGAAAGCAATAGGAGGAACGATTGCGAGCATGATCAACGCAAGCTTTCCCGAGATGAAACTGATAATTGTAACGCCGCCGATAATAATAATCAGTTGACGAAGAAATTCTGCAATGCCTGTTGTTAATGTATCACCAATCTGGCTGATGTCGCTACTGAGTCGTGTTGCAAGATCGCCTGCCTGGTTCTTGGAAAAATACGTCATTGGCATTTTCAGCATCTGCGAAAATGTATCCTGGCGTAAGCGCGCCAACATGTTTTCTGTCGCTTGTGAAAATAGCACGACCCTGAAAAAAGAAAAGACTGATTGCAATGAAAATAAAATGATCAGCTGAATGCCGACACTATTTGCGGCTAAGAGTAAACGTTCTTTGGTATCAGCAGAAAGGAAAGTTTCCTTCGCATCGCCCGGCATAAGCATCGGCATTGCATTTGTTTCTCCGCTGATAATTCCCATCAATTCTCCCATCAATCTCGGGAATATCAAAGCTGTTGCAGCGGTCAATCCTAAAAAAACAAGTCCGAGGAAAAATTTCCATTTGTGCGGACCCATATATTTAAACAGTCGCGCGGATCTTTTTAATGAATCACGATTAATTTTCGCTTTCGGCATCTCTTCTTTGCCATCTGCCTTCACCGAAAATGTTCTTTTTTTAGCCATTGGAAATTTTAATTGAGCAAAAGTACTGAAAAGGGGATGAGTGACAGGTGGCAGGTGACAGGGGCAAACAAAATCAAAATACATCCTTCACTTGTCACTTGTCACTTGTCACTTGTCACCTGTCACTCGTCACCTGTCACTTGTCACCTGTCACCTGTCACCTGTCACCTGTCACTTGTCCCTTGTCATCTCCCTGAAAGTCGTTTTGCTTCGGAATAGATTGTAATTTTGATAAAATATTTTGGCTGAGTGAAGAAT
The DNA here is from genome assembly GCA_046596275.1 of Bacteroidia bacterium. Taxonomy (GTDB): domain Bacteria; phylum Bacteroidota; class Bacteroidia; order Palsa-965; family Palsa-965. Next base: position 996 of record JBKJMR010000246.1, read on the forward strand.
AAAATAGCACGATAATGAAGAGCTAAAACGGGTTAATGCTCACTTTTCCCGTCCCTCCGTCCCCTTTTTCGTCCCTCGCCCCCCTTTTTCCGTCCCCCGTCCCTTTTCCTTTCACTATAATGGCCTTGATTTTCAGTTATTTGAATATTTTTTCAGTTAAGATTTGGCACAAAGCGAGATTCCCTTATCTTTGCAGTCCTATTAAAAATCAGTACTACAATGGCTCAACGTACATACCAACCTTCAAAACGTAAGCGTAAGAACAAACACGGCTTTCGTACACGTATGGCTTCCGCAAATGGTCGCCGCGTATTAGCTGCCCGCCGTAAGCGTGGCCGTAGGAAATTGACAGTTTCAAGCGAAAGCACACACAAATAGTCGTGATTTTCCAACGAAAATATAAAAGGATGTTACTTCGGTTTCATCCTTTTTTTTATTTCACCGCCTCTTCTATGGAGGCGTTTTTTTTGAATGTTCGCAAAATGTTAACAGCGGCATTGCCTGAAAATTGGCTAAGCCTTATGCATCAGGTAATTTCGCACGTCATTCCACAGCACCTTATTTTCTACCCAGATTATGCCAAAAGACAATAGTATCAAATCCGTCCTGATCATCGGAAGCGGACCAATCGTTATCGGACAAGCCTGTGAATTTGATTATTCCGGTTCGCAAGCTGCACGTTCACTGCGTGAAGAAGGTATCGAAGTAACGCTGATCAACAGCAACCCGGCGACGATCATGACAGATAAAGTGACTGCAGATAATATTTACCTGCTGCCGCTTACTGCTCAATCCATTATTAAAATTCTTGAAACGCATAAAATTGATGCAGTGCTTCCTACTATGGGCGGACAAACTGCTCTTAATCTTGCGTTGAAATGTGATGAGCTCGGCATCTGGAAAAGATTTGGTGTGCGAATGATCGGTGTGGATATTGACGCGATCAAAGTAACTGAAGATCGTGATCTTTTCCGTCAACGCATGGAAAGCATTGGTGTCGACATGGCGCCTTCGCATATTGCAAAATCATTTCTTGAAGGAAAAGAAATTGCGCAACAATTCGGATTTCCATTGGTAATTCGTCCTTCTTTCACACTTGGCGGAAGCGGCGGTGCAGTGGTTTATGTCAAAGAAGATTTTGATAAAGCATTAAACCGCGGATTACAAACTTCTCCGATTCATGAAGTGCTTATAGATAAAGCGGTTCTCGGATGGAAAGAGTTTGAGCTTGAATTATTGCGCGACAGCAACGATAACGTTTGTATCATTTGTTCGATTGAAAATTTCGATCCGATGGGCGTGCATACCGGCGATTCAATTACCGTCGCTCCGGCAATGACACTTTCGGACACTACATTCCAACGCATGCGGACGATGTCGATCCTGATGATGCGCTCGATTGGAAATTTTGCAGGCGGTTGTAATGTTCAATTTGCAGTAAGCCCGGATAATGACGAGCATATTATTGCAATTGAAATTAATCCGCGTGTATCACGTTCATCTGCGCTTGCATCCAAAGCAACAGGTTACCCGATTGCGAAAATTGCTTCGAAGCTTGCGATCGGTTACAACCTTGATGAATTAGAAAATCAAATTACAAAAAGCACTTCCGCCTATTTCGAGCCGACACTTGATTATGTAATTGTAAAAATACCACGCTGGATCTTCGATAAATTCAAAGGCGCAAATCGCGAGCTGGGTTTCCAGATGAAATCAGTGGGTGAAGTAATGGGAATCGGAAGAAGTTTCCAGGAAGCATTGCAGAAAGCGTGTCAGAGTCTCGAGATCAAACGAAATGGTTTGGGTGCTGACGGAAAAGAAATTACCAATCAAGCAGAATTGTTGAATGCATTGGAACGTCCGAGCTGGAATCGTTTGTTTATGATCTACGATGCGATCAAGCTTGGAATTTCTGTGAAAACAATTCAGAAGCTGACGAAGATCGATCCGTGGTTCTTAAATCAAATTGAAGAGCTTGCTGCGATTGAAAAAGAAATTGAGAAATATTCCATTCATACTATTCCGCGCGATTTAATGTATGAAGCGAAACAGAAAGGTTACGCTGATCGCCAGATTGCACATTTGCTGCGTTGTCTTGAAAGTGAAGTGTTCAACAAGCGCCGCGATGAAATGAATATCAAACGTGTGTACAAGCTCGTTGATACGTGCGCTGCGGAATTTGAAGCAAGAACGCCTTATTATTATTCTACGTTCGAAGATGAAAATGAATCGATACGTTCGGATAAAAAGAAAGTCGTAGTGCTTGGTTCAGGTCCGAATCGCATTGGGCAGGGAATTGAATTTGATTATTCCTGCGTGCATGGTGTTTTAGCTGCGAAAGAATGTGGTTACGAAACGATCATGATCAATTGCAATCCTGAAACTGTTTCGACAGATTTTAATGTTGCAGACAAATTATATTTCGAGCCTGTTTTCTGGGAGCACATTTACGAGATCATTTTGCATGAGCAGCCGGAAGGTGTAATTGTTCAGCTCGGCGGACAAACTGCTTTGAAGCTTGCAGAAAAATTAGAGCGTTACGGAATTAAAATCATCGGCACAGATTATAAATCGCTGGATCTTGCGGAGGATCGTGGAAGCTTCTCGAATTTATTGAAAGCAAATGATATTCCGTATCCAAAATTCGGTGTGATTGAAGATGCAGACCAGGCAATTAATTTATCACGCGAATTAGGATTCCCATTGCTTGTTCGTCCTTCGTATGTATTGGGCGGACAAAGCATGAAGATTGTAATCAATGAACAGGAATTAGAGCAGCACGTTGTGAAATTGCTCAATGATATTCCAGGAAATAAAGTGTTGCTGGATCATTTCCTCGAGAATGCAATTGAAGCGGAAGCCGATGCGATTTGTGATGGTGAAGATGTGTATATCATCGGTATCATGGAACATATCGAACC